>JAQGII010000120.1 GCA_028291305.1 Caulobacteraceae bacterium | reverse complement strand
TCTTGGTCGACCGCGACAGCGCGGCGCGTTTCGGGATCAGCGTCACCACGGTGGACAACGCGCTCTACGACGCCTTCGGCCAGCGGATCGTCTCGACCATCTTCACCCAGTCCAACCAGTACCGCGTGATCCTCCAGCCCGATCCCAACCTGCTGCAGACGCCGGATGGGCTGAAGCACATCTACCTGCGGGCCACCAACGGCTCGCCCACGCCTCTGGCCTCCTTCTCGACCATCAAGCAGCAGCTGTCGCCGCTACAGATCAACCACGTCAGCCAGTTCCCCGCCGCCAACATCTCCTTCGACACCGCCCCTGGCGTCTCCCTGGGCGTGGCGGTCAACGAGATCAAGAAGGTCGAAAAAGAGCTGGGCGTCCCGGCGTCGATCACCACCACCTTCCTCGGCGCGGCCAACGCCTTCCAGGCGTCCCTGTCCAACGAGCTGTGGCTGATCCTCGCGGCGATCGTGACCGTCTATATCGTCCTGGGCGTGCTCTATGAGAGCTACATCCATCCCCTGACCATCCTGTCCACCCTGCCCTCGGCCGGGGTCGGGGCGCTGCTGGCGCTGATGCTGTTCGGCCAGGAGATGGGCGTGATCGCCATCATCGGCCTCATCCTGCTGATCGGCATCGTCAAGAAGAACGCGATCATGATGATCGACTTCGCCCTGGACGCCGAACGCAACGAGGGCAAGAGCGCGCAGGAGGCCATCCATCAGGCCGCCCTGCTGCGGTTCCGGCCGATCCTGATGACCACCCTGGCGGCCCTGTTCGGGGCCCTGCCCCTGATGCTGGGCTGGGGCCAGGGGTCGGAGCTGCGCCACCCGCTGGGCATCAGCATCGTTGGCGGCCTGATCGTCAGCCAGCTGCTGACCCTGTTCACCACCCCGGTCATCTATGTGACCTTCGACAACCTGGCCAACCGCTGGCGCAAGGGGCGCGGTCGGTCCGAGGCCGAGGCCGAAGAGGAATACACCCGCCCGCTCGACCAGCCCGCCGCGCCCCCGGCGGACGCGAGCGCGACGTGAACCTCTCCGCCCCCTTCGTCAGGCGGCCCATCGGCACCACGCTGCTGACCATCGGCATCGCCCTGGCCGGGATCGCCGCCTATTTCCAGCTGCCGGTCTCGCCCCTGCCGCAGGTGGACCTGCCGACGATCAATGTCAGCGCCCGCCTGCCCGGCGCCAGCCCCGAGACCATGGCCTCCAGCGTGGCCACTCCCCTGGAGAAGCGCCTGGGCCGCCTGGCCGACGTGTCCGAGATGACCTCGCGGTCGGGGGTGGGCCAGACCAACATCACCCTGCAGTTCGGCCTCAACCGCAACATCGACGGCGCCGCCCGCGACGTGCAGGCCGCCATCAACGCCTCGCGCGTGGACCTGCCGGCGACGCTGCGCGCCAACCCCACCTACCGCAAGGTCAATCCCGCCGACGCGCCGATCCTGGTCGTCGCGATGACCTCCAAGACGCGCAAGCGCGACGACATCTACGACAGCGCCGCCACCGTGGTTCAGCAGCAGCTGTCCCAGGTCAAGGGCGTGGGCGACATCAGCGTGTCCGGCGGCGCCCTGCCCGCGGTGCGGGTCGAGCTCAATCCCATGGCCCTGGCGCGTTACGGCATCGCCATGGAGGACGTGCGCGCGGCCCTGTCGGCGGCCAACGCCAACCGGCCCAAGGGCGTGGTCGAGACCGGCCCCCTGCGCTACCAGATCTATACCAACGACGCCGGCCGGGTGGCCAAGGACTACAGCGGCCTGGTGATCGCCTACCGCAACGGCTCCGCCGTGCGGTTGCAGGACGTGGCCCAGGTGGTCGACGGGCCTGAGGACATCCACAACGTCGGCCTGGTCAACGGCGTCAACGCCATCTCCGTCCAGATCACCCGCGCGCCCGGAGCCAACATCATCCAGACGGTGGACGCGCTGAAGGCCCGCCTTCCGATCCTCAAGGCCGCCCTGCCCCAGGACATCGACCTGCAGGTGGCGATGGACCGGTCCATCACCATCCGCGCCTCGCTGGTGGACGTGGAGCGCACCCTGGCCATTTCGGTGATCCTGGTGATCGCCGTCGTCGCCTTCTTCCTGCAGAGCGGGGGCGCCACCCTGGTGCCCAGCGTGGCGGTGACGGTGTCGCTGCTGGGCACGCTGGGGGTGATGTACCTGCTGGGCTTCAGCCTCGACAACCTGTCGCTGATGGCCCTGACCATCTCCACCGGCTTCGTGGTCGACGACGCCATCGTCGTGCTGGAGAATATCACCCGCAATGTCGAGAAGGGCATGCCCCGCTTCCAGGCGGCCCTGAAGGGGGCCCAGGAGGTGGGCTTCACCGTGATGTCGATAAGTATCTCGCTGATCGCCGTGTTCATCCCGATCCTGCTGATGGGCGGCATTGTCGGACGGCTGTTCCACGAGTTCGCCGTCACCCTGTCCACCGCCATTCTGGTCTCCCTGGTGCTGTCCTTGACCACCACGCCGATGATGTGCGCCTACCTGATCGGCCGCCCCAAGTCGGGGCATAAACGCGGCTGGTTGGGCCGGCTGTCCGACGGCACGTTCAACTGGATGGCCAAGGTCTATGACAAGGGCCTGCGCTGGGCGCTGGATTCCGGGCCGGTGATCCTGGCCATCCTGGCGGCCACGATCGTCCTGAATTTCTATCTGTTCGTCGCCGTGCCCAAGGGCTTCTTCCCGCAGCAGGACACCAGTCTGATGCAGGGCGGCCTGCAGTCGGACCAGAGCTCGTCCTTCCAGATCAGCCAGACGCGGCTCAAACGGTTCGTCGCCATCCTGCAGAACGATCCGGCGGTGAACACCGTGGTGGCCAACACCGGCGGAAATTCCGCCGGCGCCTTCTTCCTGATCGGGCTGAAGCCCAAGAACCAGCGTGACGGAGTCGACAAGGTGGTGCAGCGCCTGCGCCCGCAACTGGCCCGCGTCACGGGCGCGAACCTGTTCCTCAATCCGGTGCAGGACGTGCGGATCGGCGGACGCCAGGCCAACGCCACCTACCAGTACACGCTGGAGGCGGACGACCTGGCCTCGCTGCGCGCATGGGCGGTGAAGCTGTCGGAACAGATGAAGCAGTATCCCTCGCTGCAGGACATCAACACCGACCAGGAGGATCACGGGCTGCAGAGCTTCGTGAACATCGACCGCGACCGCGCCGCGCAGCTCGGGCTGACGGCGACCGACATCGACAACGCCCTGTACGACGCCTTCGGCCAGCGTCAGGTGACCACCATCTACAACGCCCTGAACCAGTACCACGTGGTCATGGAGGTGGCGCAGCCCTACGCCCAGGACCCCACCGCGCTCAACTACGTCTACCTGGCCCGCCGGGTCCCGGCGGCGGGAACCAACACCGCCGCGGCGCAGGCCGCGGCTCTCACCGTGCTGAACACGCCCAGCGGGACCGCGCCGACCAACACCAACACCGGCGCCGCGACTAACGAGGCGGTGGCCCCGCCCTCCCGCGACGCTTCCCAGGGCGCCGCGGTGGCGACATCGCTCAAGTCGGCCGTGCCGCTCAGCAGCATCGCCACATGGGCGGACGGATCGACCCCGACCTCGGTCAACCACCAGGACGAGTCGGTGGCCACCACCATCTCCTTCAACATGGCCGAAGGCGCTTCGCTCAGCGACGCCACGGTCGACATCGCGGCCGCCGAAGCCGCCATCGGCCTGCCCGCCACCATCCACGGCAGCTTCCAGGGCACGGCTGCGGTGTTCCAGCAGTCGTTGGCCAACGAGCCGATCCTGATCGGGGCGGCGATCCTGGCGGTCTATATCGTGCTGGGCATCCTCTATGAGAGCTACATTCATCCGCTGACGGTGCTGTCCACCCTGCCCTCGGCGGGTCTTGGGGCGGTGATCGCCCTGCTGATCTTCCACGTGGAGTTCACGATCATCGCCCTGATCGGGGTGATCCTGCTGATCGGGATCGTGAAGAAGAACGCCATCATGATGATCGACTTCGCCCTTGAAGCGGAGCGGGCGCGCGGGCTTTCGGCGCGCGAGGCCATCTATGAAGCGGCCACGACCCGCTTCCGTCCGATCATGATGACCACCTTCGCCGCCCTGCTGGGCGCCGTTCCTTTGGCCATCGGCTGGGGCGAAGGCTCGGAAATGCGTCGTCCCCTGGGCATCACCATCATTGGCGGCCTTCTGGTCAGCCAGGTGCTAACGCTTTTGACCACGCCGGTGGTGTACATGTATCTGGACCGCTTCCGCCGCCGGAAGGCCGACGAGGGCTATCTCAGCCGCTCCGGGGCCGTCGCAAATCCGGCCGAATAACTCCACTAGAAACAGTCCCGACAAGAACGGCTTGAAGAACGCCACCATGACCATCGCTCAGATCGACCCCGCCATCGGCCGCCTCGTCCCGGCGCGCCTCGTCCGTCAAGGCATCGCCTTGACCGCCATCGGGCTTGTCCTGGCCGGCTGCGCGGTGGGCCCCAACTACGCGCGCCCGACCGCGCCCGCGGCCGTCGCCTTCAAGGAGGCCGAGGGCTGGACCCAGGCGCAGCCGGCGGACGCCGCCGTGCGCGGGCAGTGGTGGACCCTGTTCAACGATCCGGTGCTCAACGAGCTGGAAGCCAAGGTCGAGGTGTCCAACCAGAACCTGATCGCGGCCGAGGCGGCCTACCGCCAGGCCCGGGCCATCCTCGACCAGCAGCGCGCCACCATCTTCCCGACGGTCAGCCTGACCGGCTCGGCCACCCGCTCCAAGAGCGCGTCCAGCGCCGTGGCCACTGGAACCACCGCCAGCACGGCCGGGCGCACGATCAACCAGTACACCGCCAGGCTCGGCGCGACCTGGGACGTCGACGTCTGGGGCCGCATCCGCCGCTCGATCGAAGCCGCCCGCGACACCGCCCAGGCCAGCAACGCCGACCTCGCCAACGCCAAGCTGTCGGCCCAGGTCCTGCTGGCGGTGGACTACATCCAACTGCGCGCCACCGACGAGCAGAAGCGGCTGATCGACCTGACGGTCAAGGGCTACGCCGACAACCTGCGCATCGCGCAGAACCGCTACGATGTCGGCGTCGGCGCGCGCAGCGACGTGCTGACGGCGCAGACCCAGCTCAAGAGCGCCCAGGCCTCGGCCGTGGACCTGCTGCGCACCCGCGCCCAGTTCGAGCACGCCATCGCCGTGCTGACCGGCCAGGCCCCGGCCAACCTGAGCCTGACCCAGACGACCTGGACCCTGACGGTGCCGCCGGTGCCGGTGGGCATGCCGTCCACCCTGCTGGAGCGCCGCCCCGACATCGCCGGCGCCGAACGCCGGATGGCCGCCGCCAACGCCCAGATCGGCGTCAACATCGCCGGCTACTTCCCCGACATCTCCCTGAGCGGATCGGACGGCCTCTCCTCCAGCACCCTGTCGCGCTTCTTCTCCGCCGCCAACAACAGCTGGTCCCTGGGCGCCAACCTCGCCCAGACGATCTTCGACGCCGGCGCCACCAGCGCCCGCGTGCGCGCCGCCCGCGCCGTCTACGACCAGCAGGTGGCCAACTACCGCCAGACGGTGCTGACCGCCTTCCAGCAGGTCGAGGACAACATCGCCGCACTGCGCGTGCTCGAGGCCGAATACGAGCTCGACCTGGCCGCGTCGCAGAACGCCGACGAGGCCGAGAAGATCGTGGGCAACCAGTACCAGGCCGGCCAGGTCGACTTCACCACCCTGGTGGTGGCGCAGAACACCGCCCTGACCGCCCGGCGCACCCTGATCCAGACCGCCGGCAGCCGCATGGTGACCCTGACCGACCTGATCTCGGCCCTGGGCGGCGGCTGGCAGCACAGCGAGCTGGCGCAGAAGTAGCGCGCCGGCGAACCGTCATCCCCGGGGCTTGTCCCGAAGCTTCAGACGTAGGCCCACACCGCCACCGCCGACCCGGCCGCCGCCAGGACCAGCGACGCCAGCCACGGCCACCTGCGGCGGGCGATGATGGCGATCGTGGCGATGGCGATGCCCATGTGCAGCAGGGTGGCGGCCACCGTCAGCTTATGGTGGCGGTCCTCGTCGGTCTGGCTCAGCTTCAGCTTCTCGTCGCGCTCCTTCTCGAATGCCTTGGCTTCGCCCTGGATGCGCTCCTCGTCGGCGGCGTTCTCGCCTGAGGTCTTGCGGTACTTGTCGGCCTTGGGTCCGCCCCCGTCGGCGGCAATGCCGTAGATATGCTTCTTCAGGCTCTTGGCCTGGTAGAAGGCCCAGCTGTCGGAGGCGCGGGCCTGGGCCAGGACGGCTTCGTTCTTCTGCGCCAGGGCCTGGCCGCTGGCCACCGTTTCCAGACTGCCGACCACCGCCGACAGCACCGCCAGCATGGCGATGGTGATCGACACATAGGTCAGGAGCGGATCGCCGCCGTGCGCCGCATGCTCGGCGTGTTCCATGTGCTCGTGGGCTTCCAGTTCTTCGAGGGGGCTGTCGGTCATGGGACGGGCGTCTCCGGGGGCGTCTGGTTACATAGAGAAGCATTACGGCGACTCTGTTATGACGCGGTCAGGCAAATAATGCGCGCCGCCCGACCTGTCATGTTCCGGCGCTCTGCGGCATCTTGATCGGGCCCATGACCACTCCTCCCGCCCCCTTCCTCGTCGCTACCTTCCGCGCTTTCCGCGACCGGCCGAGGATTTCGGCGGCCATCGTCGCGGGCCTGCTGACGGCCCTGGCGCTCCAGGTCTATTCCGCCGATCTGCGCTGGAGCACGCGCGCCATCGTCAGCTGGGACGCCGCGGCCCTGTGCTTCATCGTGCTGATGACCCTGATGATGTGCGACTGCGGGGTGGACAAGATCGAGGCGCGCGCCGCCGCGCAGGACGAGGGCCGTGGGCTGACCCTGTTCCTGTCGATCACCGCCGCCACCGCCAGCGTCCTGGCCATCGCCATCGAGTTGAGCCTGGCCAAGACGGACCATGGCATCTTCAAGCCGCTGCGCGTGGGCCTGGCCTTCGCCACCATCACCCTGTCTTGGTTCTTCGTGCACCTGATCTTCGCCCTGCACTACGCCCACGAGTACTATTCGCCGGACGACGACGGGAGCGATCCGCACCGCGGCGGCCTGGGCTTTCCGGGGAACGAGCCGCCGGACTACTGGGACTTCGTGCATTTCGCCGTGATCATCGGCGTGGCGTCGCAGACCGCGGACATCTCGTTCACCTCCAAGCCCCTGCGCCGCATCGGCACCCTCCACGGCGTGCTGTCGTTCGTCTTCAACACCGTGGTGCTGGCGTTGACGATCAACCTGGTGGCGGGGCTGTTCTGACCAGCGACGGCGGCGGCGAGCGGAGCTACGGCGCCTTGCAGCTGAGGGCCCGCTCGTGCAGGCGGCAGATGGCCCGCACGACGTCGTCGGCGTCGTGGAAGGCGCCCAGCCAATCCTCGCCGTCCCTGTCCATCAGGTAGTAGCCGTAGCGCGAGAAGGAGAAGGCGGTGGCGTCCAGCCCGTCCAGGAACTCCGGCCCGCCATAGACCCGCGGCGTGTCGGCGGCCTCGCCCACGTCGCCGCCGGTGCCCACCACCAGCTGCGCCGGCCGCGCGGGGCCGAAGGAAATGGCCGAGAAGTGGTGGACATGGCCCGACACCACCATCCGCACGCCGCCCAGGGCGCGGCCGCGGACCGCCTTCTGCTCGGTGGCGTTGATGCCGATCTGCAGCGGTGCGAGCGGCGCGAGGCGGGCGACCGGCGCCAGGCCCCAGATCGGGCGGTGGGTGACCAGCCAGCCGTCGCCGCGGTCGAGCGCCGCGCCCAGGCGGTCGAGCTGGCCGGCGAAGGCGGCCACGCCGGCGCGGCTGGAGACCAGGTCGGCGGCGTCGGCGCTGTCGACCACGAACAGGGTGAGGTCGCCGGCCCGCGCCACGAACGGCGCACTGGTCGCCGG
>JAQGII010000097.1 GCA_028291305.1 Caulobacteraceae bacterium | reverse complement strand
GCGTGTCGGCCTACGGCATCGAACGCATCCGCGCGGCCAATGGCGCGGTGGTGTTCCAGCACCGGACCGCGGCCCCGGCGCCGGTGATCGCCAACCCGGCCCTGGGCGAACTCGACCGGATGATGCGCACCGTCCTGGTGTCGGGCACCGGCACGCGGGCGGCCATCCCCGGCTACGACCTGGCCGGCAAGACCGGCACCACCTCCGACTACAAGGACGCCTGGTTCTGCGGCTTCACCGGCGGCCTGACCACCGTGGTCTGGATGGGCCGCGACGACGCCCAGCCCATGCGCCGAATCACCGGCGGCATCGCCCCGGCCGAGCTGTGGCATGACTATATGCGCATCGCCCTGAAGCGCCTGCCGACCGGGGCCATCCCGCCCGGCGCGCCGGCGGAGGTCCTGCCGATCCCGGTGCTCTACCCCGGCCAGAGTGCGGGCGAGGCGGCCGGCGGGGACCCCGCTGCCGGGCAGTTCGGCCTCCTGCCGGAGCTGGCGGCGCCGGCGGCGCGGGCGCCTTGAACAGCGGCGGACGTGCGGGATTTGGCTGCGTCCCCTGAACAGAGAGGACGCCTGGCAGGTTCACCCCAGGCGCATTCGAAAAGGAGTTGCGCCATGATTATCAAACAGTTGAGCGTGGGTCTGGCCGTGTTCGCCGCCGCGGCGGCGCTCGCCGCCTGCGAAACCTCCGATGCCGGCGGAACGACCCACAGCGCCCTCTTCGATAACTCCGCCTGCGAGCCTGGCCCTACGCCCGAGGGAACCAGGAGCGGTCTGGCCTGCACGACAGGCTCGTCGACCGGCACACCGTCCGGTTCCGACGTCAACGTGCAGGGCGCCGCCACGACGGGCTCCGCGCCGCAACCCTAGCGGTGTCCATGCGCCCGGGCCGTCAGCGGTTGCGGCGAGGACGCCGGACCGTCTAAGGAAGACAGACGCGGGCGGGCTCGTATAGCTTCGCCAGCGCGCCGGTTTAGCTCAGCTGGTAGAGCAGCGCTTTTGTAAAGCGAAGGTCGCGGGTTCGAGTCCTGCAACCGGCACCATCCTCCCGTTCGCCGGATCAAGACCGATGGCTTCCCCGTTGAATCGCCGCGACCTGCTGGCCGCATCCGCCGCGAGCGCCTTGGCCCTGGGCGCCGGGGCCGGGCGGGCCGCGACGACCCGCCGGCCCAACATTGTCTTCCTGTTGGCCGACGACATGGGTGTGGCCGACATCTCCATCTACGGCCGGCCCGACTTCAAGACGCCCAATATCGATCGGCTCGGCGCCGAAGGCGTGCGCCTGTCGCAGGCCTACGCCAATTCGCCGGTCTGTTCGGCCAGCCGCACGGCCCTGATCACCGGCCGCTACCAGTACCGCCTGCCGGTCGGGCTGGAGGAGCCCATCGCCGGCGCCCATCCCGCCGGCCTGCCGCCCAGCCATCCGACCCTGCCGTCCCTGCTGAAAAAGGCGGGCTACGCCACGACCCTGGTGGGCAAATGGCATCTGGGCGCCCTGCCCGCCTACGGCCCGCTGCAGAGCGGTTACGACCACTTCTACGGCTTCCGCGGCGGGGCCCTGGACTACTATTCCCACGCCGGGGTCGATGGGCGCGACGACCTGTGGGACGACGACACCCCCGTCCATCACCCGGGCTACCTGACCCAGCTTCTGGGCGACCGGGCCGTGGATGTGATCGACCGCCATGCGCAGAGCGCGCAACCCTTCCTGCTGTCGCTGCATTTCAATGCGCCGCATTGGCCGTGGGAGGCGCCGGGAGACGAGGCGGAATCGGCGCGCGTCAGCCGCACCAACCTGCGCGATTGGGACGGCGGCGACCTGCGCACCTATCAGCGCATGGTGCAGGCGATGGATCAGCAGGTGGGCCGGGTGCTGCAAGCGCTGGACCGGCATGACCTGACCCAGGACACCATCGTCGTCTTCACCAGCGACAACGGCGGCGAACGCTTCGCCGACACCTGGCCGTTCAACGGCCGCAAGACCGAGCTTCTGGAAGGCGGCGTGCGCGTGCCGGCCCTGGTCCGCTGGCCCGCCCGGTTGCCCGGAGGCCGCGTCTGCGATCAGGTCGGCATGACCATGGATTGGCTGCCGACCCTGCTGGCCGCCGGCGGCGCAGCGCCCGACCCGGCCTATCCGACGGACGGCATCGACCTCATGCCCGCCCTGGCCGGACAGGCGGCGCCCGTCCCCCGCGCCCTGTTCTGGCGCTACAAGGCCAACTGGCAAAGGTCGGCGCGGATCGGCGACCTGAAGTACCTGAAGATCCTCGACAACGAGTTCCTGTTCGACGTGGTCGCCGACCCGCAGGAACGGGCCAACCTGAAGTCGCGCCGCGCCGCGGATTTCGAGCGGTTGGGAGCCGCCTGGATGGCCTGGAACGCCGGCATGCTGCCCGAGATCGCCGAGAGTTTCACCGAGGGTTTCGACGGCGACCAGCTGGCCGACCACATCGGTTCGCCAAAGGCCAGCCTGCAACCCGATCCGGCGCTGGCGCACAAACCCTGAGCTTTGTGACGGGGCGCCCGTAGACATCGCCCCATGGGGCGCCCAAATAGGGCCTTAAGGGGGCAGAGCGGCGCTTCGCCGTCTTCGCTTACGGCGAAGCGGGCGGGTTGCGTACGCTGATCCCGACATTGTTTTGGACGGACCGCGATTCCCACGCCCATGCCGACCTTCCGCATCCTTGCCGGCCGCATCCTTGCCGGCCGCATCCTTGCCGGTCTCGCCCTCACGGCGGCTGCGCCCGTCCTCGGCGGGCTGCTGCTCGGCGCCTGCCAGCCGAAACAGGAGGCGCTCACCGCAACGCCCCCTCCATCCATCACCAATCGGGTGCGGGTGCTGGACGCCGACGTCCTGATCATTGACGGCAGGCATGTGCGCCTGGCCAATGCCTATGCGCCGGAATCCTTGCTGCATTCGCGCTGCTGGGCGGAGTCGCTCGCCTCCGACCGCGCCGCCGAATATGTGAAGGACCTGGTCGAGCACGCCCGCAGCGTGGACTTCAAACCCAACGGCCAGACCGACAACTACAATCGCGCCCTCGGCCTGGTGGCCATCGACGGCGCTGACCTGGGCGACATCCTCTATCAGCAGGGCCTGGCGGCCCGCGTGGTCGACCCGCGCTTCGACTGGTGCCAGCCGATCAGCAAGCAGGCCGACGGCGCGCCGAAGATCTCCACCCTGTACACGCCCAACTAGCGACCGGCGCTTCGACTGCGCCGTCGAGGCCGCTCGCCTCTTCCAGCGCCCGGCGTTCACCGTTAGGTTTGCGGCGTGCGCGCGCCTCCGTGGCGGGCGCGGCTTTCGATCACCGCACCGAACCAGGCAGGGCATGAAGAGCAAGAAGCGGCCGCTGAATTTCTCCGCGCCCTCCTTCGCCGAGGACGCGCCTCCTCCGCCGTTCGGCGACGAGGCGCTGACCGTGGGCATGCCGCCGGTCGCGACCGAAGACGGCCGGCCCCCCGTGGCCAGAGGCGCCCGCGGCGTGGCCCAGCACGCGCCCGCGCAGACACCGCCGCGACCGGTCGTCAAGCCGGTCCGGCAGGGCGGCGGCGGCTTCATCTATTTCCTGGCGGCGGTCGCCACCGTCCTGTGGGCGGGCGGCTTGGCGGCCTATACCCTGGGCCTGCGCTCGCACATCGGGCCCTTCGAAGACGAGCCGTTCGCCATCCTGATCCTGGCCCTGCTGGGTCTGGCCCCCGTCGGCCTGATCTGGATCGGAGCCTTCGCCCTGCGCCAGGGGAGCAAGCTGCTGGTAGAGGCCAACCGGCTGCAGGTCCTGTCCGAACAGATGATCGCCCCCGCCGCCCTCGCCGCGGCGCGCGCCGGCTCGGCCGTGGACGCCATCCGCAACGAGATCCAGGGCGCCGCCCAGGCGGCCGAACGCGCCCGCACCGAGCTGCTGCAGCTGCGCGACGCGCTGTCCCAGGAAAGCGACCGGCTGATCGAGATGGCCGCCGGCTCGTCGCGCGACGCCACCGGCCTGGTGCAGAGCCTGGGACGTGAACGCCAGGAATTCGGCGTCCTGTCCGGCAAGCTGGAAACCCGCGTCGGCGAAATCGGCGAAGCCATCACCCGCCACGCCCGCATGGTCGCCGAGGCCTCGGACCTGGCCCAGACCCAGATCCAGGAAGCCGAAGCCGCCCTGGCCGCCCGCGCCGCCGACCTGGCGGCCGCCGCCGGGGAAGCCACCGAAGCCGCCCGCATGGCTGGCGACGACCTGGCCAGGCAGGCCGCCCGCCTCGAACAGGCCGGCGTCACCGTCGGCGAGCAGGTGCAGATCGTCGAGGAGGGCCTGGGCCAGCAACGCGCCGCCCTCGTCACCCTGGCCCACACCATGCGCGCCGAGCAGGAAGACCTGGGCGTCCATTTCGAGAGCCAGCGCGCCCAATTGGTGGAGATGTTGCGCCAGTCCGAACAGGGGACCGTCCAGGTCGGCGACGTCGCCATGCGCAGCGCCGAAACCCTGCGTGACCTGATCGCCACCGCCGCCGAGACCCTGCGCGACATGGGCGACCAGGCCCAGACCGAACGCGATCTCCTGGGCGGCGCCGCCTTGCAATCCCTGGGCGCCTTCTCCGAGGCCGCCGCCTTCGAGCGCCGGGCGCTGGAAGAAGAGACCCGCCGCGCCATCGACGAACTCTCCGCCTCGGCGGAGGCGGCGCACAGGGCCGCCGAGACCTCCAGCGCCGCCGCCCGGCTCAAGGTCGAGCAGCTGTCCGAAGCGGCCTTCGCCGCTGGCCAGACCGCCGACGCCAGTTTCGACAAGCGCCTCAACGAGGCGCGCGGCCTGATCGAGCGCTCGGTGCAGCTGGTCGACGAGGCCGGCGCCCGCTCGGCCCAGAAGCTGGAACAGGGCGTGGGCGCGGCCTATGCCGCGCTCGACACCCTGCACGCCAGCCTGGCCGAGATCGAGGCCCGCGCCGCCGCCCTGCCGGGCGAAGCCAAGGCGCACGGCATGGAGATCCGCGCCGCCTTGGAGGCCGCCAACGAAGCCCTGCTCAGCGGGGCCCGCACCGCCGCCGAGGAGCTGGAGGCGATCGACGGCGCCTTCCAGGACCGGGTGAAGCGCAACTACGAGATGCTCAGCGAAGCGGTCCGGCTGATGGGCGTGCTGGGCGGCGGGGCCACTACCCGCGCCGGCGGCGCGCCGGCCATCGCTCCCCGGCCGGCTGCGGCGCAGACGCCGCCTCCCTCCCTGCCCCTGCGCGCCAGACCAGCGCCCCCGGCGCCGGCGCCCCGGTCCGCCCCGGAGGACGACGACGACCTGGGCCTGCGCCCCCGTCTGAAACTGACCCAGACAGAGGCGGACGAGGCCTCCGAGCGCCTGTTCGAGCCGGGCGCGCCCGCGCCGCCGGAAGGCGATCCCGATTGGACCTGGAACGAGCTGGTCTCGGCCCTGGACGAGAACGACGCCGACGATACGGAGATGGAGCGAGTGCTGATCGCCGAGATCGACGGACTGGGCATCGACGCCGCCGCCCTGATCCCCCGGCGCCGGCTGAGCGATATCGCCCAGGCCTATGAGCAGGGCGATGCGGCCGCCGCGCGCGACATCATGCATCGCCTGGCCCCCGCCGCCGTGCGCAAGCTGGCCCGGCTGGTGTTGTCGGACAAGCTGATGCGCGCCCAGGCCGAACGCTTCATCGACCGCTACGTCGGCCTGATCCGCGGCGCCTCGCGCCGCGGCTCCGACGGCCTGACCGCCGCCAATCTGCTGGGCTCGGACGCCGGCCGCGCCTTCCTGCTGCTCGACGCCGCGGTCGGCGACCTGGCCTGATGCGCCAGCTGACCGCGCGGGCTGAAAGCTGGCCCATCGCCGGCGCCTTCGTCATCGCCCGCGGGGCCAAGACCGAGGCCCTGGTGGTCGTCGTGGAGATCACGGAGGACGGCCACATCGGCCGGGGCGAAGGCACGCCCTACCCCCGCTACGGCGAGACGGTCGACAGCGTGTTGGCCGAGATCGAGGAGGCCCGCGCCTTCATCGAGGGCGGGCGGGGACGCGGCAAGCTGCAGGCCCGGATGAAGCCCGGCGCCGCGCGCAACGCGGTCGACTGCGCCCTGTGGGACCTGGAAGCCAAGCGCGCCGGCCGCCGCGCGTACGAACTGGCCGGGCGCGAACGCCTCGATCCGGTCAAGACCGCCTACACCATCAGCCTCGGCCCGCCCGAGATCATGGCTGAACAGGCGGCCGCCAACGCCCGCCGCCCGCTCCTCAAGCTCAAGATCGGCGGGCCGGGCGATCTGGACCGCGTGGAGGCCGTGCGCCGGGCCGCGCCCAAGAGCCGCCTGATCGTCGACGCCAACGAGGCCCTGTCCTTCGACGACTTCGCCCGCCTGGCGCCGGACTTCGCCAAACTCGACGTCATGCTGATCGAACAGCCGCTCAAGGCCGGGCAGGACGAGGCGCTGGAGGGCTACGCCAGCCCGGTGCTGCTGTGCGCCGACGAGAGCCTGCACACCCGCGCCGAACTGGCCCTGTGCGCGGCGCGGTACGGCTGCGCGAACATCAAGCTCGACAAGGCCGGCGGCCTGACCGAGGCACTGGCGATGGCCGATGCGGCTCAGACGCTCGGCCTGGAGATCATGGTCGGCTGCATGGTGGCAACCTCGTTGTCGATGGCGCCGGCGATGCTGATCGCGCGGCAGGCCCGCTTCGTCGATCTCGACGGCCCCTTGCTACTGGCCGGCGACCGCGACGACCGCCTGCGCTACGACGACAGCACAGTCTATCCGCCCGAC
>JAQGII010000218.1 GCA_028291305.1 Caulobacteraceae bacterium | reverse complement strand
CGATTTCGCCGATGGCGTGATCGACCGCCGCCGCATAGTCCCGCACGGTCGAAGGGCGGCGCTGGACCCGTTCCAGGCCCGACAGCATGCGCGTCAACGGCGTCCGCAGATCGTGGGCGATGCCGTCGCACACGACCATGACCTCGCCCATCAGCCGTTCGATCTCGGCCAGCATCCGGTTGACCGCCGCCGCCAGGCGGTCGACGTCGCCGACGTCGCCCCGGGTCGGAAGCCGCTCGGCCAGGTCGCCGCGCATGATGCGCTCGACGGCGTTGGTCACGGCGTTGATGCGGCGCGCCGCTTCGGCGGCGACGATCACCGCCCCGATCGCGCCGAGCAGGACAATCAGAAGCCCGCCCCACGCCATGCGCCGCAGCAGCTGCTCCATGAACTGCTGGTGGTCGACCAACTCATCGCTGACGATCAGCAGGCCGCCGTCGGGCAGGGTCTCGGCCAGGCCGCGGAAGGGCGACGGTTTGCCGGCCCGCGGCAGGCTGAAGGCGAAGGGCCGGCCCAACGGGAGCGGCCTGACCGGAACGGTGCGCAGATTGCCGGCGACGGGATCGCCCGCGGCGGTGAAGACGCCGAACGGCCGCGACTGCGCGCTGTCGGCGTTGGCGTGCTCCCACAGACGCTCGATCCGCGCCGCGGGCGGCAGGGCGTACAGCGGCGGCGCTTCGCGATAGAGAAAGTCGTCGACCCGGGACGTGAGGTAGGCGGAGGTTTGCCAATAGACGAGGCTGAACAGCGCCACCGCCAGCACCGTGAACAGGGCCATGAACAACAGGGCGACGCGGAAGCCGGTCGTCCGCGGAAGATCACGCAGGCGCGTCGACGACATAGCCCGCACCTCTGACGGTCTTGATGAACGAAGCCGGGGCGCCGGCCGCCTCCAGCTTGCGGCGCAACCGGTTCATGTGCACGTCGATCAGGTTGCTGCGTTCGTCGTACCGGTACCCCCATACCGCTTCCAGCAGCATGGTCCGCGTCAGCACTTCGCCCGGGCGCCGGGCCAGATATTCGAGCAGGCGATACTCCCGGGGCGTGAGGTCCACGGGCTGGTCGCCCCAGCGGACGACGCGGGTCATCAGGTCGACCGTCAACTGCCGGACCCGAAGCTGGCTTTCAACGGACGGGCCCGGTTCGCGGCGGCGGCGCAGCAGGGCGTCGATACGGGCGGTCAATTCCAGGTATTCAAACGGCTTGGTGAGGTAGTCGTCGCCCCCCGCACGCAGGCCCCTGACGCGCTCATCGACGGTCGACAGGGCGCTCAGGATCAGCACCGGCGTTTCGATGTTGGCGCTGCGAAGCGCCGCCAGCAGCGACAGGCCGTCCATCCCCCCCGGCAACATGCGGTCCAGGACAATCGCCTCGTAGCCTTCCTGGATGGCGAGGACGAGGCCATCGACCCCGTTGTGGACGCAGCGGACATCCAGCCCGTGGTCGCTCAGCGCCGCGGACACCTCGGCGGCCGTTTGGAAATCGTCCTCGACCACGAGTATCCTGGCCATGCCACCTCCGGACAACATGTTCGTCTGGTCACTGGACTGGCAGACTGCGCTTTCGACCATGGCGGCGCCATCACCGGACGCTGAATTTATGTTTAGAATCGACCCTTGATGCGGCTCCTGATCGCCGAGGATGAAGACCGGGCCGGCGCCTATCTGTATCGGGGCCTGATCGAAAGCGGCCATGTGGTCGACCGCGTGGCGGATGGCGAGACCGCCTTGAACCTGGCCATGGATTTCGCGTTCGACGCCATCGTCCTTGGCCGGCGGCTGGCGGTCCTGGACGGCGTCGA
Source organism: Caulobacteraceae bacterium (assembly GCA_028291305.1). Classification (GTDB taxonomy): domain Bacteria; phylum Pseudomonadota; class Alphaproteobacteria; order Caulobacterales; family Caulobacteraceae; genus BOG-938. The sequence goes on along the minus strand of JAQGII010000218.1, from coordinate 1,129 downwards.
GGTGGTGCGGCGGCTGCGCGGCGCGGGTTGCCCCACCCCGGTGCTGATGCTTGGGACCGGCGCCTCGACCGCCGACCGCGTCCTGGGCCTGGGGGCCGGCGCCGACGACTATCTGGTCAAGCCCTATGCCTTTTCGGAGCTGCTGGCGCGGCTCGAGGCCCTGACGCGGTTCGGCGACCGGCGGGCCCGCGGACAGCTTCTGCAGGTCGGCGACCTGGAGTTGAACCTGGCCACGCGCAGCGCCAGCCGGGCAGGCCGTGTGCTGAAGCTGAGGGGGCGCGAGTTCTCGATCCTCCAGGTGCTGATGCAGAACGCCGGACGGATCGTGACGCGCACCACGCTGCTGGAGGCCGTCTGGGACCTGGGCTTCGATCCGCTGAGCACGATCGTCGACATGCACATGCATCGCCTGCGGCAAAAGGTGGATGACGGGTTCGACCCTCCGCTGATCCACACCGAACCCGGAGCGGGTTACCGGCTGGGGCCCAAGGGCGGCTGAAAGACCGGACCCGGCGAATGTGAACGCAATTTCACCCAGCGGTGAAGCGCCCCTCATGCGGTATGCTCGATGGTGCCACCCGGCCGCCAATCGGGACGGCGGCGTATGAAGGATCATCGCTTTGTCAGGGCGAGGCCGGTCAGGAAAAGGCGCTGCAATCAGCGGATGGCGCTGCGCCCCGATAGGCTTAGCGGGCGCCTTGCTCGCCTCCTGCGCGACCTACCACCCTGCCCTGCTGCCCACCGAGGCGCCGCTGGCTACCGCGCTTCCCGCGACCGCGACAGCGTCGCCGGGGCGCCCCTTGAACGTGGCCGACCTTGTCGCCATCGCCTTGCGGGACAACGCCGAGCTGCGCGCCGTACGGGCCCTGCACGCCGTCGCGGAAGGACAGCGCCGACGCGATAGCGCCGCCCCCAATCCGCAACTCACTGGAGCGGTGCTGCCGCTGCTGGCCGGCGTCGGCAACACCACCGCCTGGAATGCCGTCCTGGGGATCGACGTTCGGTCGCTGGTCACCCTTTCGGCTCGCCGCGACGCGGCGGCCAAGGCGGTCGGCCAGGTCGACGCGCAGATCCTCTGGCAGGAATGGCTCGTCGCTGGCCAGGTGCGGCTGCTCGCTGTCGACCTGAT
>JAQGII010000020.1 GCA_028291305.1 Caulobacteraceae bacterium | reverse complement strand
GGTGATGGGCTGGCTGGCGACCCTGGCCATGGGTGCGGCCTCCATCGGCATGCTCGGCACCATGGCGGCGGGCTGAAGCGCGGAACACCCGGAAGGCCGAAGCCTTCCGGGTGGCGGATCTAAGGGGATGTGCGGCGCGCTTTAGCGGCGGTCTTCCCAGCCACGCCGAGCAGCCTCGGCGTGGCCCTCGCTGTCGCCGAACCAGCCGCCGCGGCCGCGATCGTCGTCGTCACGGCTGCGGGAGCGCGAGCCGCCACGGCGGTCATCGTCGTCATCGCGCGACCGGGAGCCGGCGCTGCGTTCCTCCCAGCCCCGGCGGGCAGCCTCCGAATGACCCCGGCTGTCGCCGAACCAGCCGCCGCGGTCGCGGTCGTCGTCGTCGCGGCTGCGGGAGCGCGAGCCGCCGCGGCGGTCGTCGTCGGCGAAACGACCCCGCTCATCGCGGTTGCGGTCATCCGAACTGCGCGCGCCATAGCGCCGGTCATCGTCGTCGTCGCGGCTGCGGGAGCGCGAGCCGCCGCGCCGGTCGTCGTCGTCGGCGAAACGCCCCCGCTCGTCACGGTTGCGGTCGTCCAAGCCGCGCGCGCCATAGCGGCGGTCGTCGTCGTCGTCGCGCGAGAACGAGCGGTCCTCGTCGCGGCGCGAGCCCGAGCGGCCGCGCGATTCGGCATAACGGCCGCGACCCTCGTCGTCGTCGCGGCTGCGGGAGCGCGAGCTGCCGCGCCGGTCATCGTCGCTCATGAAGCGGCCGCGTTCGTCGCGCTCGGTATCGCCCGTGTTTCTGGCCATGGAGTCCTCCTGCTGTTCATTGGGTTTACGGATTTCGAAAGAGACCACTCGCGTCGGGGCGAGTCGGTCGGGACGGGCCTGCAACTCCTGCTTGCGGTCCTGCAGGCGGCGCGCGAGGTCGGGCGTATCGACGCCGGCCCCCTGGGCCTTGGCAAAGATGCCCTCGTCGGGTTTTTCCTCTTCCCCGACGTGATGTTTGATCTGCTCGGCCAGCACCCTGACCTTGGCGTCGCGGAAGCGGTCGTCCTCGCGCGAACGGAGCAGGTCGCCGATCAGTATCTTGGCGCTGTCGTGCTCGACCTGCGCCTCGTCTAGGGGCTCCTCGTCCGCCGCGGCCTGCCGGCAGGCGGGATAGAAGATCTCTTCCTCCACGATGGTGTGCATCACCAGTTCGGCGCAGATTTCGCGGATCAGCGCCTCCTTGCGCGCATCGGGCGCGGACTCGTACTTCTGGAACAGACCCTCCACCTTGCGATGGTCTGCCTTGAGCAGAGCGATGGCGCCGTTCTCCTGGGCCTTCGCCGTCCTGGGGCGCTGTCCCGCGCTCCCCGTCGAGGCCTCGGCCGACGCGCGCGCCGGCGATGCGGCCTTGGCCTCGGAGGGGGCCTGGGCAGGCGGGTCGGCCCCTGGCTTGGTCTGTGAATCCGGCTGCCCGTTGTCCACCACCATCTGCGCCTCCATCGCCTATCCGTGGACCGTCCGCGTGGACCGCAGCGGCCGGATGCGGGGTTTGAACAAGGGCCGGGCAAGGAGGGTTTCAGCTTGGCTAAATCACGGATTTCTTTTTCTTTTTTTGAAAATGTTATCGCCGTCGCGCTTGACAGGGTCGGTGGTAGCAAGCCGGCGGCCCTCGTCGACGCAGCACACCCCGCTCCCTTGTCTGCCAACGCCATTCAGGTCGGGTTCATGCCCCGCCGCCTATGTTGACCCCACGTTCGGGCGAGGCCCGCCCGGCGCCCGACAAACAAGGAGGCGACCATGAAGAAGATTGTGACTGGCGCCCTGGCGGCCCTGACGATGGGCGGCGCGCTTGCCGCCTCGACCGTTCCCGCTTCGGCCGAGCCGCACGGCAACCGCCATGGCGGCGGCTACTACGGCGGCGGCTATCGCGACCACGACCGTCATCGTGGCGACTACGGCAACGCCGTCGGCGCGGGCCTCATCGGCCTGGCGCTCGGCGCGGCCCTGACCAACGGCTATGGCAACGGTTATGGCTATGGCTACGGGCCGCCGGCCTACTACGCTCCCGGCTACTACTACGCTCCGGTCCCGCGCTGCCGCGTGGAGATGCGCTGGAGCCCCGTCTGGGGCGGCTATGACCGGGTCCGCGTCTGCTACTAGGCGGACCTGGACGATCCCGCAAACGGCCTCCGCGATCCGTCGCGGGGGCCTTTTCTTTTCAGGATCTTTAGGGGCGGCCCAGGCGGCGCGGCGGGATCAACATGGCCCCGACCCAGCTCACCAGGCTAACGACGATCGAACCCCACAGGGCGGCGAAGAAACCGTGCACCTGGAAGCCGTGCAGGAACACGGAGGTCAGCCCTAGCATCGCGGCGTTGATCACCAGCAGGAACAGCCCCAGTGTCAGCAGGGTCAGCGGCAGGGTCAGGACGATCAGGACCGGCCGCACGAAGGCGTTGATGATCCCCAGGATCAGGGCTGCGGCGGCCAAGCTGCCCAGGCCCCGGACCTCGATGCCCGGGACGATGCGGGAGGCGATCCAGAGACCGGCGGCGGCGAACACCGCCCGCAGCAGGAACCCGGCAAGCATGGGCTGTGTCCTCCCCTAGCTGACGTGGAAGTCGTGGTACCGCCCCGTCTCGTAGTCGTAGAGCTGCACGGCCGAGGCCGGCAGGGGCCCGGAGAACATCCCCTTGAAGTGCTGCTCCGAGCCATGGTCGTAGCCGCTGAAGCCTTCGTCCTCCAGGGTCAGCCGGATGTAGCTCGCCGAGCCGTGGTGGTAGAGGGCCTCCGGCGCGCCGCTGACGATGGCGCGGGTGGCGCCATCGATCACATCGACCTTATCGGGCCGCACCACGCCGCCCACGGCGACCTCGCGCCCGGCGTCGTGGTCGTGCACGTGGGTGAACACCTGCCTAGCCTTCAGCGAGGCGGCGACGAAGGCGACCATGTAGCGGTGTTCGGGCTTCATCGGACCTCAATACTGGGCGTGCAGGCGAAGTCCCAGCACGGACACCGGACCCCGGTCGCGGTTGTAAGCCGGATTTTGGATGAACTGGTAGTCCAAGGTCGCGTGCAGGCCCTTTGCCACGGCCAGGCTGTAATAGCTCTCGAGGATGGTTTCGTTGCCCGGATGGGGCAGGCGCCCATCGCCGATCAGGATGCCGGCGCCCCCCGCCCCCAGATAGGCGCGGTGGACGCCGGAGATCGCGTTGATCACCACAGCCACCGCCGCCCTGTCCTCTTCTCGCCCCCAGCCCTTGCCGCCCTGCGACAGTCCCGCGGCGACGGTCCGGTCGATGTCGGCGAACTCGTAGGCCTCCAAGTCCCCGTCCGCCTCGCCGGCCCGGACGAACAGGCCCAGGGTCTCGGTCAGCGACTGCTCGACGTTCAGGCTGACGCCCGAGCGGGTCGCGTAGCGGCGCACCGCCGCCACGTCCGCCGATTGGCCCGTCGCGGCGGCCAGGGCGATCGCCGAGGCGTAGGCGCCCATGCGGCCGTGCGTCAGGAACCCGGTGAGCGCCAGCTTGCCCTTGCGCCCGTTCCAGTCGTAGCGGCGCTCGACCTCGCCGATCTGCTGGTACTGCT
>JAQGII010000508.1 GCA_028291305.1 Caulobacteraceae bacterium | reverse complement strand
GGCCGCCGACCGGCTGGCGCAGGCCTGCCTGGCGGAGCTGGAGGCGCAGGGGCTGGACCCCGCCGAGGCCCACGTCCAGGTCAGCGCCCATCTGCGCTACGCGGGTTCCGACACCACCTTCGAGGTTCCCGCCTACGCCCTGCGGCGCGGCGCGGCGGTGGACGACGTCATGACCGGCATGAAGGCGGCCTTCGAGACCGCCCATCGCCAGCGCTTCAGCTTCCTGGACCAGGACAAGCCGCTGGTGGTCGAACTGGTCGCGGTGGAGGCCGTGGTCCCCGGCGCCCGCGTCGAGGACCGGCCGCACGAGGCCCAGGCGGCGGGCGTGACGGCGAGCGTGGCGGCGGGCGAGCCGGGCCGCTTCTTCAGCGGCGGACGCTGGCATGAGGCGCAGGTCCTGCGCCGCGAGGTCCTGGCGCCCGGCGCCGCCGTGGCCGGTCCCGCCATCGTGGTGGAGGCCAACCAGACGGTGGTGGTCGAACCCGGCTGGTCGGCCGTGCTGACCCCGCAGGACAACCTGGTCCTCGCCCGCACCCAGGCCCTGCCTGCCCGCCGCTCGGTCGGCACGGACGCCGATCCGGTGATGCTGGAGATCTTCAACAACCTGTTCATGTCCATCGCCGAGCAGATGGGCTTCACGCTGCAGAACACCGCCTATTCGATCAACATCAAGGAGCGGCTCGACTCCTCCTGCGCGGTGTTCGACACCGCCGGCGCCCTGGTGGCCAACGCTCCGCACATGCCGGTGCACCTGGGCTCGATGGACGCCTCGGTCGAGACGGTGATCGCCGCCAATCCCGAGCCGCGCCCCGGCGACGCCTTCGTGCTCAACGCGCCCTACAACGGCGGCACCCACCTGCCCGACATCACCGTGGTCACCCCGGTGTTCGACGAGGCGGGGGAGGCCCTGCTGTTCTGGACCGCCAGCCGCGGCCACCACGCCGACGTGGGCGGCGAGGCCCCCGGCTCCATGTCGCCCTTCGCCCGGACCATCGAGGCGGAAGGCGTCTACATCGACAACTTCAAGCTGGTGGAGGCGGGCCGCTTCCGCGAGACGGAGATGCTGGCCCTGCTCACCGCCGGGCCGTATCCGGTGCGTAACCCGGTGCAGAACCTCAACGACCTGAAGGCCCAGGTTGCCGCCAACCAGAAGGGCGCGGCCGAGCTGCGCGCCGCGGTGGCCCAGTTCGGCCTGGAGGTGGTGCGCGCCTACATGGGGCATGTTCAGGACAATGCCGCCGAGAGCGTGCGGCGGATGCTCAAGACCGTTCCCGATTGCGCGTTCGCCTACGAGATCGACCAGGGCTCGACGATCCGGGTCCGGATCACGGTGGACCGCGAGGCCGGCGAGGCGACGGTGGATTTCACCGCCACGTCGGACCAGCGGCCGGACAACTTCAACGCGCCGATGCCGGTGACGCGGGCGGCGGTGCTCTATGTGTTGCGGGTGATGGTGGAGGACGAAATCCCGATGAACGCCGGGTGCCTGCGGCCCGTGCGGATCATCGCCCCGGAGGGCTCGATGCTGCGCCCGCGCTACCCGGCCGCGGTGGTGGCCGGCAACGTCGAGGTCAGCCAGGCGGTGACCGACGCCCTGTTCGGGGCGATGGGATCGCTGGGCTCCAGCCAGGGCGGCATGAACAACCTGACCTTCGGCAACGACCGCCACCAGTATTACGAGACCATCGCTTCGGGCGCGCCGGCCGGGCCGGGGTTCGACGGGGCCGAGGCGGTGCAGGTGCACATGACCAATTCGCGGCTGACCGATCCGGAGGTGCTGGAGGCCCGCTTCCCGGTGGTGCTGGAGGACTTCCATGTGCGGACCGGCTCGGGCGGCCGGGGCCGCTGGAACGCAGGCGACGGGGTGTCGCGCACCATCCGGTTCCGCGAGCGGATGGACTGCGCCATCCTGTCCTCCTGCCGCCGGGTGCGGCCGTTCGGCTCCCAGGGCGGCGAGCCCGGCGAGCTGGGCCGCAACAGCGTGCGCCGCCTGGACGGACGGTGCGAGCCGCTGGGGGCCTGCGACCAGACCGTGCTGGAGGCCGGCGAGGCGGTGACCATCGTCACCCCGACCGGCGGCGGCTACGGCAGACCATAGTGGGCAAATTCCGCGGCCAGCGGCCGACGACGCGTTTCGTGCCGGTGAAGAGCCGCGAGCAACACGCCAGCGGCGTGGTGTTCCGGGCGCGCGATCTGGTGGTGCGCCAGCGCACCCAGTGCATCAACGCCCTGCGCGGCCATCTGGCGGGTATCCAACAGGCTCTGCCGCACCGCGGCTGAAGCGTTCCCCGTGCGGTGGCAGGATTTGGCCCCGAACGCCGACGTGTTCGCCTGCGATCTGATTGTCGCCGCGATCGGCTCGTGGGCGGCGGAGGGCGCGTTGAACGCGGGACATGAGGGGGCCGGGGGCGCGCCGCCGATCGTCTACGGCTGGACGGAGGCCCACGTCGGCCACGCCGTGCTTGTCGGCCAGGGCGGCGGGCGCCTTCAGTGCGGCTTGGACGCTGGTTGATCCATTCGCATAGCGCGGTGGCAAGCTGCTTACCCCTGCTTACCCGGCGATTCTGCGTGCCCAAAAGCGCTTAGGGCGACCCTTTCGGATCGCCCTAGTCGTTGATCTACAACGGTGTTGCTGGTGCCGCCGGGCAGGATTGAACTGCCGACCTCAGCCTTACCAAGGATGCGCTCTACCACTGAGCTACGGCGGCGAAGGCCGGGGTTCTAGCGAATGCGGACGGGGAGGTGAAGCCCTAATCGGCGCTCGCCCGCGCTTGACGGCAATCGGCCGCGCTTGCAGTGAAGGAAGATGGCCAAGCCAGACGACAAGGAGAGCGCGGCCAAGGCGGCTTACGCGGCCCAGCAGAAGGCCCGCGAACAGCGGCTGGCCAAGGCGTTGCGGGAGAACCTGCGCAGGCGCAAAGCGCCCGGACTCCCGGCCTCGGACCCGACGGAGAGCGGCGGCCGGTAGTCCCTGGCGCGGCGCGGACGGACCGTGGCGGGCGCGCGCTTTGCTCCGGGCCTTGCGTCCTATAGAACCGCGCCTCCACATAGGCGTGCCGGGCGAAGTCGTCGCCCGGCCGATGGGCGACTGGGCGCGAGGGCTGGATGGATCGCATCGCCATTATCGGCGGAGCGCGGCTGGAGGGTGAAATCCCGATCAGCGGCGCCAAGAACTCGGCCATCAAGCTGA
>JAQGII010000445.1 GCA_028291305.1 Caulobacteraceae bacterium | reverse complement strand
GTTGCGGATCTCTGAGGTCAGCCTGGGGGCTTCCCGGGGCTTCAGGCCCCGTGCGTCTGCGGCGCCGCCGGCAGGGGCTGCGCCCTCACCGTGATCCGCTCGCGCTCGCCGGGGTGGCGCTCGACCAGGAGCCGCGCGACCTGGGCGTCGTCGTGGAAGGCGTAGCCCTTGATGGCGTCGAGCACCGCCTTGGCCAGGTTGTCGAGGTCCATCCACGGCGGATCGCCGGTGTACTCCATGCGGATATCCACCGAGAACTCGTTCCAGGACGGACGGGCCCCGCGCCATTCCTTGCGGAAGAACTCGTAGATCAGGGGCTTGTAGTACTTGGCCTGGCTGGTCAGGCCGTCGACCTCGATGACCAGGCCCTCGCCCTCCTCGCGCGCGCGCACCTTGCCCCGGCCGGTCCAGATCGATTCTTCCATGCGCCCTTCCTACTCCTCCCCTGCGTCGCGGGGGAGGGGGACGCAGAAGGCTTTGCACTCTGCGTCCCGGCCGCTAAACCACCGGCAAAGCCAAGCCCGCCCCGAGCCCGGACCCGACGATGACCAGCACCCGCACCGAGACCGACACCTTCGGCCCCATCGAAGTCGAGAGCGACAAATACTGGGGAGCGCAGGCGCAGCGCTCGCTGGGCAATTTCAAGATCGGCTGGGAGAAGCAGCCCCTGCCCATCGTGCGGGCCCTGGGCATCGTCAAGCGCGCGGCGGCCGAGACCAACACGGCCCTGGGCCACCTGGACCCCACGATCGAGGCGGCCATCGTGCAGGCGGCCAACGAAGTGATCGACGGCAAGCTCAACGACCACTTCCCCCTGGTGGTGTGGCAGACGGGGTCGGGCACCCAGTCGAACATGAACGCCAACGAGGTGATCTCCAACCGGGCGATCGAGCTGATGGGCGGGGTCATGGGATCGAAAAAGCCGGTCCACCCCAACGACCACGTCAACATGAGCCAGTCGTCCAACGACACCTATCCCACGGCCATGCATATCGCCGCCGCCGAGGAGACGGTGCACCGCCTGCTGCCGGCGCTGAAGCATCTGCACCAGGCGCTGGAGGCCAAGTCCAAGGCCTGGGCCCATATCATCAAGATCGGCCGCACCCACACCCAGGACGCCACGCCCCTGACGCTCGGCCAGGAATTCTCCGGCTACGCCGCCCAGGTGGGCAACGGCATCAAGCGCATCGAACTGACCCTGCCGGGCCTGATGGAGCTGGCCCAGGGGGGCACGGCGGTGGGCACGGGCCTCAACGCGCCGATCGGTTTCGCCGAACAGGTGGCCGCCAAGATCGCGCAGATCACCGGCCTGCCCTTCACCACCGCGCCCAACAAGTTCGAGGCCCTGGCCGCCCATGACGCCATGGTCTTCACCCACGGCGCGATCAACACCGTGGCCGCCAGCCTGTTCAAGATCGCCAACGACATCCGCTTCCTGGGCTCGGGTCCCCGTTCGGGCCTGGGCGAACTGGCCCTGCCGGAAAACGAGCCGGGCTCGTCGATCATGCCGGGCAAGGTCAACCCGACCCAGTGCGAAGCCCTGACCCAGGTCTGCGTCCAGGTGTTCGGCAACCACACCGCCCTGACCTTCGCCGACAGCCAGGGCCATTTCGAGCTGAACGTGTTCAACCCGGTGATGGCCTACAACTTCCTGCAGTCGGTGCGGCTGATGGCCGACGCCGCGGTCAGCTTCACCGACAACCTGGTGGTCGGCATCGAGCCGCGCGAGGACAACATCAAGGCGGCGCTGGAACGCTCGCTGATGCTGGTCACCGCCCTGGCCCCCAAGATCGGCTACGACAACGCCGCCAAGATCGCCAAGACCGCACACAAGAACGGCACCACCCTGCGCGAGGAAGCGGTCGGCGGCGGCTATGTCACCAACGAGGAGTTCGACGCCATTGTGCGGCCCGAGAAGATGATCTCTCCTGGCTGAGGCATGGTCACGCGGGACTCCTATCGCAACGGCATGGCGCGCCTGGCCGCGGCCGTGAACGTCATCACCACCGACGGGCCAGCGGGGGCCAGCGGCTTCACCGCCTCGGCGGTGTGCAGCGTCACCGACGATCCGCCGACCCTGCTGGTCTGCGTCAACCTCTCCAGCCGGCAGAACGACTTCCTGCGCGGCAACGGCGTGCTGTGCGTCAACACCCTGGCCGCCGGCCAGGCGCAGATCGCCGCCCTGTTCTCCACCCGGGACCTGGCCATGGACCAGCGCTTCGCCGCCGCCGCCTGGTCCAGGCTGGCCACCGGCGCGCCGGTGCTGGAGGGGGCCGCGGTCTCGTTCGACTGCCGCATCGTCGAGCGGCTGGAGCGCGGCACCCACGCCGTGATCCTGTGCGAGGTGCTGGCGATCCAGGTCGGCGGCGAATGCGAGGCCCTGGTCTACTTCGGTCGCGGATACCGCACCCTCGGTCAAACGGACTAGCCGCTTGCCTTAACGCTCCCGCAAGATGGCCAGGGTATTGCTGCCCTGATTGCTGGAGATGGGAACATGCCCACCATGCAGAAGACTTCGTCGCCGACGCCCTACAAGAAGGGCTCCGAACGCCGACGCTCGTCGCGTCGCGACGTGACCCTCGGCGGACGGCTGTTCTTCGGCCTGGCCGGGCTCAGCATCGATTGCGTGATCCGCGACCTGTCCGACCACGGCGCCCGCGTCGCGGTGCCCAGCGCCGCCTGGAAGGCGCCCAAGGAGATCCACCTGCTGTCCCTGCGCG
>JAQGII010000439.1 GCA_028291305.1 Caulobacteraceae bacterium | reverse complement strand
CGACCACCTCGCCGATGAAATGCAGGCCCGGAACGGCCTTCGCGGCCAGGGTGCGGGAGTCCAGGTCGCGGGTGTCGACCCCGCCCAGGGTCACCTCGGCGGTGCGGTAGCCCTCCGATCCCACCGGCTTGACGCGCCAGGCGTTGACCGCCGCCGCCAGGGTCCTGAGGCGGGCGTCGGACAGGTCGGCGATGTTGCCGGCGGCGCCCTGGCCGTCGGCCACCCACTGGGCCAGGCGCCGGGGCAGATGGCCGGCCAGCACCGTATGCACGGCCTGCCGCCCGTGCTCGACGCGGGCCGCGCGCAGGGCGGCGAACAGGTCCACGCCGGGGGCCATGTCGATGACGATCTCCTCGCCCTCGCGCCAGTAGGACGACACCTGCAGGATGGCCGGGCCGCTCAGGCCCCGGTGGGTGAACAGCAGCGCCTCGTCGAACCGGGCCTTGCCGCTGGCCGCCCGCACGTCGGCGGCGACGCCGGCCAGGGGGCTGGTCCGCTCCAACAGGCCGGCCTCGAAGGTGAGGGGCACGAGTGCGGGGCGGATCGGCGTGACCGCCACGCCGAACTGGCGGGCGACGTCGTAGCCGAAGCCGGTCGCGCCCATCTTGGGGATCGACTTGCCGCCGGTGGCGATCACCAGGGCGCGGCAGGCGACGGCGGCGCCGCCCATCGCCAGGTGGAAGTCCTCGCCGCGCCGCTCGATGCGGTCGACGGCGGTCGACAGCCGCAAGGTCGCGCCCGCTTCGCGCAGGGCGTCCAGCAGCAGGGCCACGACCTGGGTCGCGCTGTCGTCGCAGAACAGCTGGCCGAGGGTCTTCTCGTGGTAGGCGATGCCCGCCCGCTCGATCAGGGCGATGAAGTCCTGCGGCCGGTAGCGGCGCAGGGCCGAGATACAGAAGCTGGGATTGGCCGACAGGAAGCGGTCCGGCGCGGTGTGGATGTTGGTGAAGTTGCAGCGGCCGCCGCCGGAGATGCGAATCTTCTCGCCCGCCGCCTTGGCGTGGTCGACGATCAGCACGCTGCGCCCGCGCCGGCCCGCCTCGATGGCGCACATCATGCCGGCGGCGCCCGCGCCGATCACCACCACGTCGAACTGGTCCAAGAAGGCCTCCGTCACGCGGATATGGCACAGGCGCGCCATTCCGGTTAGGTGACTTCTCCATGGCCTTCAGCCGACGCTACGACGAATCCGAACCGCAAAGGGTCAACCGCTGGCTGGCCCAGAACGGCGTCTGCTCGCGCCGCGAGGCCGAGGGGCTGATCGCCCAGGGGCTGGTGTCGATCGACGGGGAGGTGGTCTCCGATCCGGGCCGCAAGATCCTGCCGGGCCAGACGCTGGTGCTGGCGGACAAGGCGCAGGTCCAGCTCGGCGCGCAGATGAGCGTCGTCCTGCACAAGCCCAAGGGCGTGGTCTCGGCCCAGCCGGAGCCTGGGCAGGTCCCCGCCGTGCGGCTGCTGACCCGCGACTCCCTGTGGGCGCCCAGCCGGTCGATCCCTGGCCTGGACAGCAGGCTGGCCCCGGTCGGGCGGCTCGACATGGATTCGCGCGGCCTGCTCCTCCTGTCGGAGGACGGCGTGCTGGCCAAGGCGGTGATCGGGCCGGCGTCGGACCTGGAGAAGGAATACCGCGTCGCGGTGATGGGCGAGCTGACCGACGCCAAGATCGCGCTGCTGCGCCACGGCCTGGAGCTGGACGGCCGCCGGTTGAAGCCGGCCGAGGTCGATCCGATCAGCGATCAGCGGCTGCGGTTCGTGCTCAAGGAAGGCCGCAACCGCCAGATCCGGCGCATGTGCGAGCTTGTCGAGCTGAAGGTGGTCGATCTGTTCCGCGTGCGGATCGGACCGCTGGACCTGGGCGACATGCCCGAAGGCCGCTGGCGGCCGCTCACCGCCCAGGAGCGCGAGCTCCTGATCGGCGAGTCGGTGGGCCGCTAGAGCGGCTCAGGACGGATTGAGCAGGGCCACGGTCTGGTCGGCGGGGGCCTGAGGCTCCAGGTTCACCGCCACGCGCACCACGTGGTTGTTCTTCACCTCGACATCGATGACGTAGCGGTCGTGCAGGCGCGTATCGTGCGCCAGGAAGCGCACCGCGCCCTCGCGGGCGGCGCCGCCGCCGTCCAGGCTGACTGCGCGCTGGCCGTAGAAGAGGCCGTCCAGATAACCGATCACGAACGGCTGACCCTCGCCGTGGCCGGTCTGCGGGCTCTGTCCCGGGAAGCTGATCGAGACCTTCTTGTCGAGCAGCTGCAGCGCCGCCTGGCGGTCCTGCGCCTGGGCGGCGGCGATGAAGGTGCGGGCCACGGCCTCGCCGGGGGCGGGCGCCTGGGCCTGGGCGGCGGACAGCGGCAGGGCCGTCAGGGCGGCCGCGACCAGGGTCGCGCGGGCAAGCTTTGTCGGGGCAGACAGGAAAGAACGGGTCACGCGACCACTCCGGTTCGGCCCGCTCGTAGGTGACGCAGAGGCGTCGGGCGGCGGACCAAACGCATGTAATGCGCAGTTCGTCTTATGGAAGTTGCATAACGGCAACGCTAGCGACCAATTTTAGTCGAAGCGGTAGCAAAAGCTCTGACAGGCCCTGGCGGGGGTCGTTAGAGCGGGCGGATCAGGGAAATGCGGACGGCGCGGTCGGCGGCGCGGCTCTGGTCGACGCGGTCGACGACGTTCAGGTCCCGCGTCCCCGCATAGTAGACGTCCCTCTGCAGGCGGTCGCCGCCCAGCAGGTTGTCCAGCTGCAGGTGCACGGTGAGGCCGCCGGGATGGTATTCCCAGAACCCGCCCAGGCCGGCGGTGGCCGAGCGGCTGGAGACCTGGCTGGCCATGTAGGAGCGGGCCGGACCGGCGGCCACGGCGGTCACGCCCCAGCGCATGTTCAGGCCGCGGGCGGCCTGGGTCAGGCTGAGGCTGGCGTCATAGGGGCTCTCGCCCGACAGCCGGCCGAGCGTCCCGGTCAGGGGATCGGCCGCCATCGAGGCGCGCCAGGCGCCGGAGGCCTGCACCGACAGCTGCGGAACGCCGAACAGGGACAGCGGCGCCGCCACGCCCGCCCGCACCTCGCTGCGCTCGCCCGAACCGATGTCGGTGCGCCCGGGCTCCAGCCCGTAGGGCGCCTGGTAGGCGTAACGTTGCAGCGAGGCGTGCAGCACGCTGGCGGTCAGGTCGACGCCGCCGGCCTTCTGCTCCACGGCGGCCTGGTAGCGCCATTCGCGATTGGGCTGCAGCGTCAGCCCCGCGGGGGCCTGCTCGGGTCCGGCCGGAAGGTAGCCGACGAACTGGTCGGCGGTCAGGGGCTCGGCGGCCCGCTCCAGGGTGAAGCGCCAGGAGGCGCCGCTCCACGGCGTCACGGTGGCCCCCACGCTGGGGTCCAGCGCGGCATAGGAGCCCGCCCGCGCGCCGGACCAGTAGACGCCGGTGGATTCCACCCGCCCCGCCCCCTCCAGGCGGATCTGGCCCAAGGGCTTCCAGGTGAGGACGGCGAACATCTGCCGCGCCTGGGTCTGCAGCAGGTCGCTGGAGACCGCCCCGGCGCCGGAGATGCTGGCGCTCTCCACCGTGCTGTCGGACGCCGCGGCCCCGACCTGCAGGTTGAGCGGCGAGGCGGGGGTGAGGGTGATCGCCGCCCGGCCCTCGCTCTGGCGCGACCGGTTGTAGCGTTGCGAGGCGTCGGCCCAGACCGGGTCGGCGGCGTTGTAGTCCAGGCGCATCGCGTTGAGGGCGCTGACCTCGACCTTGGCCAGGGCGGTGGGCGCCCAGACCGCCCCAAGGTCGACCTTGCCGCTGTTCCACCAGCCCGAGCCGGCGCCGGCCGCCGGATTGGCGCCGGTCTCCATGCCCAGCTGGAGGTGGGTCTGCAGGGTCTGCATCTGGGTGGTGAGGGCGGCCTGGCTGCCGACCGCGTTCGTCGGTGCGGTCGCATGCATGTCCACGGTCAGGTCGACGCCGTTTCCGTGCAGGTCCAGGGCGTCGGCGGCCCGCACCGTCCGCGGCGCCAGGACGGACCCCGAGGCGGCCAGGACGACAAAGGCGGAGAGGATACGCATGACAAGGCCCCCGAC
>JAQGII010000200.1 GCA_028291305.1 Caulobacteraceae bacterium | reverse complement strand
GCAGGGCGCAGTGGTAGAAGCGTTCGGTCGCTTGGTGGAGGTGAAACGCTGCCTCTGTCGAACGTTGCTGTGAGACGGCGTACCGAGCGGTATCCAGAAACCCCTCAGCACTCGGAAACCACTGCTCAGACGGAGGCCTGCATGATTTATTGCAGGGGTGAAGCTGCCACATTTGGGGGCACCCGCGTGGTTGGCGCGCCGCCAGCTCGCCCAGCCGGAGAAGCGGGCCAGCGGCAAGGCGGTGGCCGCGCTGATCCCGGACGGTGCCTCGGTGTTCATCAACATCGGCACCACCACGGAGGAGGTCGCCCGCGCGCTGGCGGTGGTGAGCGGCCGCGTCCGGCTCGGGTATCTTCGCCGCGCGCCGCCAGCCACGCCCTGACCGGCACGTCGTAGAACCGGCTCAGTGAGGCATGGCGTCGCGTGGGCGCTCTTCAGGAGCCACGGCGCGGCGGAGAGGGCCAGCGCGAGGAGAGAAAGTTCGCCGCGTTAGTCTTGAGTTTTTAGTAGTTCTCTGGCTCTAAAATCGAGTTCAGAAAACGCGGGGGCGGCGGCATGATGATCTCGGATCGAGTTGCGGACACGGGTGGCCGCCCGTCGGGCTTTGACTATATGCGGATAGTCTTGGCTCTGGTGATCGTGATCTTTCATAGCACGACCACTTCGTATGGGTCGGCTGGCGATTGGGTTTGGTGGAATACGCCCGCGAAGCCATTCATACGCCTGTTGCTGCCGGCGTTTTTCGCCCTCAGCGGGTTCTTGGTGGCCTCAAGTCTTGAGCGCTCAAAGACGCTGATATCGTTCCTGGGACTGCGAGTGATCCGGATCTATCCGGCGCTGGCCGTGGAAACCTTGCTGTCAGCATTCATTCTCGGTCCGCTCGCGACGACGTTTACGCTCGGAGCGTATTTCACAAGCCCGTTGTTCTTCTCATATCTTCTGAACGTGCTTGGCGACGTGCACTACGCCCTGCCAGGCGTATTCCTGCAAAATCCGCATCCCGTGACCGTCAACGGGCAACTCTGGACCGTTCCCTTTGAGTTGCTTTGCTACATCAGCCTGGCAGCCTTGACCGTGTTGGGCCTGCGCAAGAAGCGGATCATAGCTCCGCTCGCCACAGTCGCTTCCATCGTGGGCTTCGTTATCGCCAAAGCCATCAAGTACCACGGTCTTTTCCCAGTGTTCGACACGGCCCTTTCGGGTCCGTTGCTGGTCTCCTCGTTCCTGGCTGGCGTGACGATCTATCTGTACAGAGACCGGATTCCTTGGAACATCCGGTGGATGGGATGCTCGGCTGTGGCGAGCATTCTGCTTTTGGGCGTTATCCCCTACGGCGAGTATCTCGCACCCATACCCGCTGCATATTTCACCATATACGTCGGCCTGACCAACCCTCCGAGGGTGGGGCTCCTCCGCTCGGCCGACTATTCCTACGGTGTCTTCCTCTACAGCTACGCAATTCAGCAGATGGTCTGCGGGACGTTCCCCTGGGCGCGCCACTGGTATGCAAACATCCTGATTTGCGTCCCATTGAGCCTGGTCGTTGCGGCGATCTCCTGGCGCTTCGTTGAAAAGCCGGCGCTCGGGCTGCGCGGGCTGGTCATGCGCCTCGATAAGCGGTTCTCCCCGCAGCACTACACGCCAGAACTCGTGGAACTGGCGAAGCGCCCAGCGTAGCCCGCGTAGTTGTTGCAGTCGTAGACCCCGTTCGGGATTGAGCTTTGTCGTTAGTTCAACGAGTATCGTCAATGTTCTAGGGGGCAAGATGCTAGGCATTCTGAAGAGAGCGGTGTGGGCGGTCGCACCGAACATCGCTTATTCAGTGCGCGAGCGCCGGGAGAAGGCGCGGGCAGCACGGCCCGATCAGCGCGCGCCTGCCGAGATCTTCGGAGATATCTACCGCGACGCAGTCTGGGGCGGGCGCCCCGGAGAGTTCAATTCCGGGCTCGGCTCAGATGATGACGTGTCCGCCGACTTCGTGAGCGTGGTCCGGGATTACATCAAAACCAACAGCCTCACGTCCATCGTGGACCTTGGGTGCGGCGATTTCCGGGTCGGGTCACGGCTGTTGCAACCCGGCCTCGCCTACACCGGCGTGGATGTTGTCCCGGCGCTCGTGGAAAGTCACCAGCGCCAGCACGCGCGCCCCGGGGTTGAGTTCACGGTCGCCGACATCATCGACGGAGAGCTTCCGGCGGGCGACCTCTACCTCGTTCGGCAAGTGCTTCAGCATCTCTCAAACGAGCAGATCTCGCGCGTTCTGGAGAAGCTCGCTGCGAAAGCCCGCGTTATTATTGCCGAGCACCACCCGGCACCGGACCGCTTCAAGCTCCCCAACCGCGACAAGCCCGCCGGCCATGGCATCCGCGTACCCTTTGGGTCTGGCGTCTATCCGGACCAGCGGCCGTTCTCATTCCCTTGCCGAGTGATTGCCACCACGCGCGTCCCGCCGATCATCGCACCGGGTGAGGTAATCACGATCTACGCGAAGGCGTAGAGGCGGCTAGGGGCCGACGGTCTTTCCCTTGACCGCGTCCGTTGTCGTCTGATCGGGGAACACCAACGAGATCGTCTCGACGGGGTTCGCGGGGTCGTCGCCAGCCCAAACATTTTGGAGCGGATGCACGGGCGTCACCCGGTAGGGTGTCAACATGCGGCTGGGGCGGTGGACGTTCGGCTCTGAGTTGAGCTTGGGCGCGATCTCGCCGAAGATCATCGCTCGGTGAATGGGCGGCAATAGTTGGGACGATCAATGGGTTTCAGGACGATCTTGCGGCAGCTTGAGTTGCAGACATCGCAGCTCGACATACAGCAGTACATCGATGCGGCGCTCGCTCTGCCGCGCTACGACGACCCGCGGCGCCTCAGCCGTCACGGGTTCAAGGCATACTCGCAGGGTGACGAAGATGGTATCATCGCCGAGATTTTCCGACGCATTTCCGCGCCGAAACGCACGTTCGTCGAGTTCGGCGTCCAAACGGGTATCGAGTGCAACTCGCTTTACCTGCTGGCTCAGGGATGGTCCGGACTCTGGATTGATGCCGACCGGGCCGCGTGCGCTGCGATCAAAAAGGATATCATTCCTCACCTACGGCCCGGGGCGCTGACGCTGATCAACGATTACGTCAAAGTCGACAACATCAATGCGCTTATCGGAGGTCATTACAGCGGCGGTGACCTTGATTTCCTTTCCATTGATATTGATCACAACGACTACTGGGTGTGGCAAGCCATAGATGTTGTCCGACCACGCGTGGTCTGCATTGAGTACAACGCCATCTGGCGGCCGCCGGTCAGCGTGACCGTTCCCTATGAGGCGGAAGCCGGCTGGAGTGGGAGCAACTACTTTGGCGTCAGTCTTGCTGCGCTCAACCAGCTTGGACACGCAAAGGGGTATGACCTGGTGGGCTGTTCGCTGACGGGGGCGAACGCCTTTTTCGTCCGCAGCGACTTAATTGGCGCTCATTTCTTTAAGCCGGGCAGCGCTGAGGCGCACTTCGAGCCTGCGCGATATTTCTTGGCCCAGCAGACCGCCGGCCATCGACCGGGCTTCGGGCCGCTCGCGTCCATTTGACGAGTCTGGGGTCGTCTCGCCAAGGGCTCTGACGACTGCATCCGCCGTCGCTTGATCCGGAAAGACCAGGCTCACCGTCCACTTCGGGTTTTCCGCGTCGTCGCCAGCCCACACGCTCTGAAGCCGCGTGGTCGGCGTGACGACATAGGGCTGAAGTGCGGGGCTGGCGGCCAGCGTCGCGGGGTCGGTCTCATAATGCACGCCCAGAGACGGCGTGCAGGTGGTGATCGCCTCGCCGGTGTCGGGGTCTGTCGTGGTGACGCCGGTGCGGCGGTCCCAGACCACGAAAGGTCCGTCGAGAGTCATGGCTGAAACCTCACAAGATCGGCTTCATTCACGTCTCGACCATCTGCTTTCTATGTGGTCACAATCCAGTGCGATGCCGGGCGAAATCTTCATCGATTGTACGATCCAGTTGTCCAACCGGACGGCGGTCTATTTCATGGCCGATCACCTCGCGGAACTTGCCGCGGAAGTGACCGGGCGGCCGCCGCTGCGTCGCTATTGGCGGCTGTTCACCCGCCGGCGGCTCGACATCCTGGATACGCCGCGCCGCGAGCAGCTGGCGCTGCTGGCGCACAAGCTCGCTGGGCGCGAGGCGCGCCATCTGCACCTGCCCTGGCCTCGGCCGAAGGCCATGCCCGGCCTGTTCGTGGATGCGGTGACGACGCCGCTGACCCGGCTTAGCTCGGGCGACCTGGTGGTGGTGCATGACCTCGGCTGCTTCCTGCATCCGGAGTTCTATGACGGCGACGCGCGGGGCCACGCCCGGCAGGTGTATTCCCGGATTCAGGCCGCCGCCCCGCACATCGTCGCGGTCAGTCATGCGACGCTTGCGGCGCTCACCGCCCATTTTCCGGCGGACTACGCCTCGACCACGGTGATCCACCCCTACACGCGCGTGCGCCCGGCCCGCGTGCCGCGCGCCAAGCAGAAGCTGGTGTTCATGCCCGGCGTTTTGGAGCGGCGGAAGAATCACCTGGCCGCCATCGAGGGCTTCCGGCAGAGCGGCCTTGCCGCCGCGGGCTGGCGGCTGCTGATCGCGGGCCCGCCCGGCAACGCCGCCGAACAGGTGGCGGCGGCGGCGGGGGCGGGGGAGGGAGTCCAGTACCTGGGTTATCTCACCGGCGACGAGGTCGAGCGCCTCTATGACCAGGCCGCGTTCACGCTATTTCCGAGCCTGTTTGAGGGCTTCGGCCTGCCCGCCATCGAGGCGGTGGCCCGCGGCGCCCTGCCGATCGTCTCGCTCGGCACGGTGCTGGAGGAGATCGTCGGCCCGGACGGGCTGTTGGTCGACCCGCATTCGCCCGCCTCCATCGCTGCCACTTTGCGTGCTGCGCGCGATATGTCCGAGCCCACCCGGACCGAGCAGGTGGCTCGCATCGCCGCCCATCAGCGGGCTTACAGTCCAGAACGGTTCGACGAGCTGTGGCGGGCGCGGATCGCCGCCGTGCGGGATTCGTTCAGCGACCGTGAGCGCGAGGGTGACCTGAGAGCGCTGCGGCGGCCGGCGTTAGTGCTCGACTAGGGGCAGGTCATCAGCCGCAAATATGGTAGCTGGCGGTCTCCCTGGTCGCCGAGGCTCTCGAGGCGAATCCAGACACTCCTCTCCAGGCCCGAAGGCCTAGCATGGGTGTCGACCAAACCGGGGGAGGATCAAATCTTCTTCGAAGTGGAATAGCGGAATGTCAGCGTGCTGGCCTGCCGAGCAGCGAGGACAGTGGCCCACGACGATACGATGTGATGGGAGACACCTAAGTCCGTGGCGTCTAATGAGCGTAAGCTTGGGAGGCTGGGGTTGGCGTTGATTGAGGATGGCGGCGCGGTCGGCGTATCGACCGCTGGTCCTGCGGCGACCCCACGGGTCGTCGTCGTTGTCGCTTCGCTCGGACGGCCCGAGGAATTGGCCACCCTCCTGGCGCACCTCGACAACCAGTCGGTCAAGCCGAGCCAGGTGATCCTCTCCGTCACCGATAGGGCCGACGCCCCGGCATTGGTCGGCGCGAACGTCGAGGTGGTGGTCGGGCCCAAGGGTTCGTCGCCGCAGCGCAATCTCGGCATCGCGCTCGCCCTGGCGGGCGGATGCGACGTGATGGTCTTTCTCGACGACGACTACGTTCCGACCGCGCGAGCGCTGGAACTGTTCTGCAAGGTGCTGAAGGATCGTCCGGACGTGGTCGGCGTCACCGGGACCGTCATCGCCGATGGCATCCGGGGGCCGGGGATCCCGACCGAGTTGGCCGCAGAACTGGTGCTCCGCTACGAGCAGGAAGCGCGGCCCATCGACACCACCTGCGTCGACACCACCGGCCTCTATGGCTGCAACATGGCCTTCCGGGCTTCGGCGATCGGCGATCGGCGGTTCGACGAGAACCTGCCGCTCTACGCCTGGCAGGAAGATATCGACTTCTCCCGGCAGATGCGGCCGAGCGGTCGCCTGGTAAGAACGCTCGCCGCCACGGGTGTCCACCGCGGCGTGAAGCGGGCGAGGGCGCCTGGGTTCCAACTCGGCTGGGCGCAAGTCGTCAATCCCGCCTATCTCGTGCGCAAGGGGACCATGCCCGTCACCTTCGCCGTGGCGCTGGTGGTCCGAAACGTCATGGCCAACCACCTGCGCGCGCTCGCGCCCGAGCCTTGGGTCGATCGCCGCGGACGCGTCCGCGGCAACTGGGCCGGCATTCTGGAAGTCCTGCGCGGCCGCATCGACCCGTCGGCGGTCCTCAACAAGCTGCCGAAATAGGCCGCGACGCCGTCGCCTATGACGACGAGTCTTCCGCGTCGGCGGGACTCGGCTTCGGCGACAGCGGCGTCCTGTCTCCCGTCATCAGTTCTATCATGTGCTTGATGACACGTTGGGGCGCGGTCATCGCGGCCTGCAGCGCCTCGACGGTGAAGTCCCGCTCCTTGGTCCAGAGGCAACGCAGCGACAGGAGGCTCAGCAGCGCCTCGGCGGTGACCAGGCCGATCGCGCCGCCTACCGGGCCCATGTAGCGGCCGAGGCCGGCGAGAAGAGCCAGGTAGATCACGGCGCAGCTGATCGTGATGGCCGACACCTCCCGGCTTCGGCCCAGGGGCATCAGGAACTGCTTCGACAAGGTGCCGCCGACGCCCACGATCGCCGGAAGCAGGGCCAGCCACCGCAAAACGGCCACGGAGGCTGTGAACTTGTGCCCCAGCGCAAGCTCCACGATCGGTCGAGCGAAGATCATCAGGCCGATGCTCAGCGCGATCCCGACCAGCGCCTGCATCGCCAGCAGGATGCCGGCGAGTTCCGCCGCGGCCGACCGCGATCGGCTCACCAGGGCGCTGACGCGTGGGTACATGACCACCGCCACCGGCGCGGTGACCGCCATGACCATGCGGGTGATGCGCTCCGCGCCCGCGAAGATGCCGGTGGCTTCCATTCCCGATACGAAGGTCAGCAAAAGCGGGGCGGCCGCGGTGTAGGCGATCCAGCTGCTCTGGGACAGGAAGTAGTGGCGGTAATCCAGGATCTGCCGAAACGAGTCCCGAAACGGGAAACGCGGCCGCCCGATATCGACGTAGCGCGTCGCCACCAGGAACCCAGCGCCGCCGCCGATCAGGCCACCCAAGCCCTGGAGCGCGCAGGCGATCCAGGTGTCCTGAGGTCCGTGGACCAGTGCAAATGTCAGGATCACAACCAGCGTGCGTCCCGCAATCGAGTAGAGGGAGAACAATCCCATCCGCCCCATCCCCTGCATCAGCCAATCGACGCTGAGGACCGCCCCGCAGATGTTCAGGAGGCCGGGAAGCAGGAGGTAAAGCGGCGCGGGCACCTTCTGCAGGGACACAAGTATGCCGAGCCCCGCCAGCGCCACGGCGGCGAGCACCAGCTTCGCCGTCATGGTCCGCCAGAAGATCTCCCGAATCGCGTCCGGCTCGCCGTGGGCCTGGGCGACGTCTTTGGTCGCCCCGAGTGAGAACCCCCAATCGATGATCAACCATAGGTAGGCGTTGGCGCCGATGACGAACGCCAGGGTCCCGTAGTTCGCGACGCCCAGGGTCCGTGTCAGATAGGGAAGATTCAGCAGCGCCAGGACGTAACCGCTGGCCTGGAAAACGGTCATCCAGGCGACGTTGCCCAGGAAGCGGAAGGTGTTTGCGCGAGAGGGCATGCTCATTACTGAAGGGGCCGTTCGTGCCCGCCCTGTCAAGGTTCATGGAAGGCCCGAACCGCTATCGCCAATGAGGTGGGCGATCTCGCCGCTCGCCGGTCGCCTTTCGCGAGCGTCGGGACGATTGCCGGGTTAGGGTGAGGCCCTATGGGGGCTGGGCGGTCGATATGACTGGGGCGGATCGAGCCTGTGTGGCTCGTCAAAACGGGATTGAACTGGACTTGGCGCAGCCGCGGCCCGACGGTGGTGCCACCATGAGTAGCAGCAGAAGGACTCCGAGACGTTCGCGATGAGCTTTCCGGCCATAATCTTTGCGATCGCCCTGCTGCTCTGCC
>JAQGII010000334.1 GCA_028291305.1 Caulobacteraceae bacterium | reverse complement strand
GAAGTTTGTCACGCTATTTGCGACTCCCGCAGGTCGGATGGGGTGGTGCCCAGGAGAGGACTCGAACCTCCACGACCGTTAAGCCACTGGCACCTGAAGCCAGCGCGTCTACCAATTCCGCCACCTGGGCCCAATCCGTGTCCGGATCGGCGCGAGGCCGGACTGATAGGGCGCCGCTACCGCGGGGTCAATAACCCCGTTTGGGCCCGGGGCCGGGCGCGATGATTGCGCGAACATGCCGGCTCGTCTATCCCGGCTCCCGACAATGACGGGGACGCGTTCCCGCGAGCGAGGCTTGGTTCGATGCAAGGGCTGGTGACGGTTTTCGGCGGTTCGGGCTTTATCGGCGCCCAGGTGGTGCGGGCCCTGGCCAAGCGCGGCCTGCGGGTGCGCATCGCGGTGCGCCGCCCCGGCCTGGCCTATCGCGCCAGGACGCTGGGCGATGTCGGCCAGATCGAACTGGTCCAGGCCAACCTGCGCAACCCCGCCTCCATCGACCGCGCCCTGGATGGGGCCGAAGCCTGCATCAACCTGGTGGGCATCCTCTACGAGAGCGGCCGCCAGCGCTTCCAGACCCTGCACGCCAGGGGCGCCGAAGAGGTCGCCCTGGCCGCCGCGGCGCGGGGGATCACCAATTTCGTGCAGATGTCGGCCCTGGGCGCCGATCCGCATTCCCCCTCCAGGTACGCCCGCACCAAGGGCATGGGCGAGATGGCCGTGCGCGCCGCGATCCGGTCGGCGGTGATCGTCCGTCCCTCGGTGGTGTTCGGCGCCGACGACAGCCTGTTCAACCGCTTCGCCAGCCTGGCCTCGATCCTGCCGGTGGTCCCGCTGCCCGGCGGCGGCTCGACGCGGTTCCAGCCGGTCTTCGTGGGCGACCTGGCCGCCGCCATCGCCAATGCGGTGACCGACAGCTCCGCCGCCGGCAAGACCTTCGAGATCGGCGGCCCGCGGGTCTACACCTATCGCGAGCTGATCGAGCTGACCCTGGCGGAGATCCACAAGTCGCGGCCGCTGCTGCCGCTGCCATGGCCGGTGGCGAGCCTGATCGGCTCCCTGGCCGAACTGCCGACCAAGCTGCTGCCGATCCCGCCGGTGCTCACCGCCGACCAGGTCGAGTTGCTGAAGTCGGACGCGGTGCCCCGCGACGGCGCGCTCGGCCTGGCGGCCCTGGGGGTCACGGCGCCGACGGCGGTCGAGGCCATCCTGCCGACCTACCTCTACCGCTACCGCAGGGGCGGCCAGTTCGCCGACACGTCCAAGGTGTCGCCGACGGGGGCCTGACCCCCTACCAGCCCCGCGACAGGGCGATCAGTCCCGCCGCCCCGACCAGGATCCGCCACCAGGCGAAGGGCGCCAGCCCGTACTTGCCGACGAAGCCGATGAAGGTCTTCACCACCACCAGGGCCGAGACGAAGGCGGTGACGAAGCCGACGGCGATCAGCCCGCCGGCGTTGCCCACGGCCAGGTCGTGGCGGGCCGACCACAGCTGGACCACGAAGGCTCCGAGCATGGTGGGGATGGCCAGGAAGAAGGAGAATTCCGCCGCCGAGCGCTTGTCCGCCCGTTGCAGCAGGGCGCCGACGATGGTCGCTCCGGCGCGTGAGGTGCCGGGGATGATGGACAGGCACTGGAACAGGCCGATGCCCAGGGACATCAGGAAGGGATAGCGGGTCGCGTCGAAGTGGACCGGGGCGGGGGCGAAGCGGTCGACCGCCAGCAGGGCGACGCCGCCGATCAGCAGGGCCCAGCAGATCAGCCCGGCGTTTTCGAACAGGCTGCCGGTGATCAGCTTGTGCAGGCCCGCGCCGACCACGGCGGCCGGCAGGAAGGCGATCAGCACCGACACGGCGAACCGGCGCGATTGCGGATCGGAGCCCAGGGTCAGCAGCACCTTGAGCAGGCGCTGGAAATACAGCCCCACCACCGCGAGGATGGCGCCCAGCTGGATCAGGACGGTGAAGGTCTGCCAGACGGGGCCGCTCACCCCGAGCAGTTTTTCGGCCAGCAGCAGGTGGGCGGTGGAGGAGACCGGCAGGAACTCGGTCAGGCCTTCCACAATCCCCAGCACAACCGCCGTCAGCCAATCGTTCATCGCGTCTCTCCGTCCAAGTGCGGCTGCAGGAGCGGCCGACAGGGTAAATAGCAAGTTAATCCACATTGTGGACCAATGTGCCGGGGAGCCACCCCCGGCGCGGGTGGATTTCCCCGGGTCCGTGGCCGAATAAGTCCCTAATAGGGACCGTTATCTTGCAAGCTTGAAAAAGGCGGGTATAACGCAGGAACACACCACAGCTTACCGACCGAGGCGAGGGCGATGGCCGAGCGCATGCTGAAATTCGTGACCGTCGCCCGCGGCACCCCGGAAAAGCGCGCGGCCGACGAGCGGCTGGGCGATTTCCATGAGATCTACGCCGACTTCATCGACGCCAAGGCGCGCGAACAATCCTCGCGCTGCTCGCAATGCGGCATTCCCTTCTGTCAGACCCATTGCCCGCTGCACAACAACATCCCCGACTGGCTGCGGATGACGGCCGAGGGGCGTCTTCAAGAAGCTTACGAGCTGTCTGCCCAAACGAGCGCCCTGCCCGAGGTGTGCGGCCGCATCTGCCCGCAGGACCGCCTGTGCGAAGGCGGCTGCGTGATCGAGCAGTCGGGCCACGGCACCGTCACCATCGGCTCGGTGGAGCGCTACATCAACGACAAGGCCTGGGAGATGGGCTGGGTCAAGCCGCTCGCCCCCCTGCGCGAACGGACCCAGTCGGTGGGCATCGTCGGCGCGGGCCCCGGCGGCCTGTCGGCGGCGGACGGATTGCGCGCGCGCGGCTACCAGGTGACCGTCTACGACCGGCACGACCGGGCCGGCGGCCTGCTGATGTACGGCATCCCCGGCTTCAAGCTGGAGAAGGACGTGGTCGAGCGCCGGGTCAATCGCCTGGCCGAGGGCGGGGTGACCTTCCATCTGGACTTCGAGGTCGGCCGCGACGCCACCCTGGAGGACCTGCGCGCGCGCCACGACGCCATCTTCATCGCCACCGGCGTCTACAAGGCCCGCGAACTGACCGCGCCGGGCGCGGGCTCCAAGGGCGTGGTCAGGGCGCTGGATTACCTGATCGCCTCCAACAAGACCGGCCTCGGCGACGCGGTGCCCGAATACGAGTCCGGCGAGCTGAACGCCGCGGGCAAGGAAGTGGTGGTCATCGGCGGCGGCGACACCGCCATGGACTGCGTGCGCACCGCCGTGCGCCAGGGCGCCAAGTCGGTGTCCTGCCTGTATCGCCGCGACAAGACCAACATGCCTGGCTCGATGCGCGAAGTGTCCAACGCCGAGGAAGAGGGCGTGGCCTTCGAATGGCTGGCGGCGCCACGGGCGGTGAGCGGCGAGGCGCTGAGGGCCGCGGGCGTCCGCGCCGTGCGCATGCGCCTGGGACCG
>JAQGII010000195.1 GCA_028291305.1 Caulobacteraceae bacterium | reverse complement strand
GATCACCTCGCGCTGCATCAGGCGGCCAGCGGTCTCGTCCTTGTAGCCGAGGCTGGTCTGGATGGCGGTCCGGTCGGTCTCGGACATGGCGGCCAGAACGGCGTCGCGCTTGTCGTCCTCCAGGTCGTCGACCACGTCGGCGGCGTCATCGGAATCCAGGTCGCCCAGGGCCGTGGCCAGGGCGTCGGTGGGCACCGACTCCAGCACCTCCTCGCGGATGTTGTCGTCCAGCTCGGTGAGGATCTCGGCCAGGTCGCCCGGCGCCAGGAGCGGGATCAGCGCCTCGCGGTAGGCGGGCGACAGGAAGCCCATCAGGTCGGCCACGTCCGCCGGGTGCAGCGCCTCGACCAGCTCGCGCAGCCGCTCCTCGTCGCCGCGGTCGGCCGCGTCGATTACCCGTTCCACGTACTGGGGATTGAGGGCGTAGTCGTCCTGGAGGGCGAAGTCCTCCAGGTCCTCCGGCGCGACAGCGTCCTTGTCGAGGTCCGGCGCGTTCGTATCGGCCCCTGACTGGGTCATCGCACGCTCCGGTAGTCGGCTTACGACAGATGTCGCCTCAGCGCAGTTGGACCAAGCTCACTGGTGCGGTCGAGAAGACTCGAACTTCCACGGGTTGCCCCACAGCGACCTCAACGCTGCGCGTCTACCAATTCCGCCACGACCGCTCGCAGTGAGCGGCGGGGAGTAGCAAAGGACAGCAGGCTTGTGAAGGGCGGCGGCGCCGATGGTCCGCGCGGGGCGGCGCTTTAGGCGGCGGAGCCGCCGGCCATGAAGTCGTAGACGTCGGCGGCGCGGGTCACCGCGATGCAGATCTTGTCTTCGTTGATCTGGATCTCGCCGCGGGCGACCGGGTGGTTGTTGACCAGGATCCAGACCTCGTCGTTGGTCTTGGCGTCGAGCGGAATCACCGCGCCGCGGCCCATGCGCAGAAGCTGCTGCATGGGCAGGATGCTGCGTCCCAGCACCACCGAAACCTCGACGGTGACTGCGTCTACCTGACCCGACAAACGCTGCTCTCCACCAAAACCGGACGAAACCTCGACCGGACAAAAGCGACTCGGGGTCTTGCGAACCCGGCCGCATACCCACATTGAGCAAACATGCTGAACCGCGAGTTAAACAGCGACGCTTGCCCGTTGATGCCGCGGCCCGACGGCGCGCCGGCCGGCTGGGCCGTCTCCGCGCGTCCCGTGCCCTACCCCCAGGCCGTCGCCGCCATGCAGGCGCGGGTGGACGCCATCATCGAGGGCCGGGCCGGCGAACTGGTCTGGCTGCTGGAGCATCCGCCCCTCTACACCGCCGGCGTCTCGGCCAAGACCGGCGACCTGCTGGATGCGAATCGGTTCCCGGTGTTCGAGAGCGAGCGCGGGGGCCAGTTCACCTATCACGGCCCCGGCCAGCGGGTGGCCTATGTGATGCTCGACCTGCGCGAGCGCGGGCGCGACGTGCGCTTCTTCGTCCAGGCGCTGGAGGCCTGGGTGATCGACGCCCTGGCCGCCTTCAACGTGCAGGGGGAGTTGCGCGACGGCCGGGTCGGGGTGTGGGTCGAGCGGCGCGTCCCCGGCCTGCCGCCCCGCGAGGACAAGATCGCGGCGCTGGGGGTCAAGCTGCGCCGCTGGGTCTCGTTCCACGGGATCAGCCTGAACGTGGAGCCGGACCTGTCGCATTTCGCCGGCATCGTCCCCTGCGGCGTGACCGAGCACGGGGTCACCAGCCTGGTCGACCTGGGCCGCCCGGTCGGAATGGACGATGCGGACGCCGCGCTGAAGGCCGGCTTCCAGCGGATGTTCGGCCCGGTCGTGGAAGCTGACGCGCCGCTCTAGGCGGCCTTGAGCGGAGCGGGCCCGAAGCGGTTGGGGCCCTTCTGGCCGGGCATCATCCCCAGTTCGACGGCGGCCCCCAGCAGGATCAGCAGGTACGGGACCTGGCCTGCGTCGTGCGGCGAGGGCCAGGCCATGGCCAGGGCCCATAGGACCAGGCCCGCCCACCAGCCCCGGCGGCCGCGATCGTGCAGCCGCTTGCACAGCAGGCAGGCGCCGGAGAACAGCAGCGCCGGATAGACGATCCATCTGGCCCAGTCGTGGACGGGCCCGCCGGGCAGGGCCTGGAACGCGAAGGTCAGCGACAGGAGCAGCGCCGCAAGGGCGAGGAACGCGCGGCGTCCCATCCGCCCGGTGGACGAGAACAGCAGCTCCATCCAGTCGATCCGTGTCGCGTTCAGCGTCCGTCCTCCACGCCGTCCGAGTCGGCGATCCGCCTCTTACGGCCAAATCGCGGCTTGAACCACCGTGCAGCCGATGTGTTCAAACCCCATATGGACCGCTAGGCTCGGCCGCCCTGCAAGGAGATCGCCATGACCGACGTGAGCGCCGAACACCGATCCCTCTCCCAATCGGGCTTCGATCTGACGCCGCCCACCGCCGACCAGCGCGCGGCGCTGGAAGGCGCCCTGACCCAGGATCAGGCGCGCGTGCTGCTGCATCACGGCACCGAGGCGCCCTTTTGCGGCGGCCTGCTCGATAACAAGGACGCCGGCGTCTATGCCTGCCGCCTGTGCGGCCTGCCCCTGTTCCGCTCGGTGACCAAGTTCGAGTCCGGCACCGGCTGGCCCAGCTTCTACGCCCCGTTCGACGAGGGCCACACCAAGGCGGTCAACGACCTCAGCTACGGTATGGTGCGCACGGAAACCCGCTGCGCGC
>JAQGII010000317.1 GCA_028291305.1 Caulobacteraceae bacterium | reverse complement strand
TGGTGGCCTCGTGCTCGAAGTGGGCGCTGGCCGTGCGCGCCTCGATATAGGGCGTGGTGTGGGCCGCCGCGTGCTTGCCGATCAGCAGACTGTCGCACTGGGTGAAGTTGCGCGCGCCCACGGCCTTGGGGTGGGCCGAGACCAGGCCGCGATAGGTGTTGGAGGAGCGCCCGGCGCTGATCCCCTTGGAGATGATCCGCGAACTCGTATTGGCCCCCAGGTGGATCATCTTGGTGCCGGTGTCGGCCTGCTGGCGGCCGTTGGTCACGGCGATGGAATAGAACTCGCCCACCGAATCCTCGCCCCGCAGGATGCAGGACGGGTACTTCCAGGTGATCGCCGAGCCGGTCTCGACCTGGGTCCAGGACACCTTGGAACGCGCGCCCCGGCAATCGGCCCGCTTGGTGACGAAGTTGTAGATGCCGCCCTTGCCCTCGGCGTCGCCGGGGTACCAGTTCTGCACCGTGGAGTATTTGATCTCGGCGTCGTCCAGGGCCACCAGCTCGACCACGGCGGCGTGCAGCTGGTTCTCGTCACGCTGGGGCGCGGTGCAGCCTTCCAGGTAGGAGACGTAGGATCCGGCGTCGGCGACGATCAGGGTGCGCTCGAACTGGCCAGTGTTCTCGGCGTTGATGCGGAAGTAGGTCGACAGCTCCATCGGGCAGCGCACGCCCGGCGGCACATAGACGAACGAGCCGTCGGAGAAGACCGCCGCGTTGAGGCAGGCGAAATAGTTGTCGGACGTCGGCACCACGGTGCCGAGGTATTTCCTGACCAGCTCCGGATGCTCGCGGATGGCTTCCGACATCGAGCAGAAGATCACCCCGACCTGGGCCAGCTCCTTCTTGAAGGTGGTCACCACCGAGACGCTGTCGAACACCGCGTCCACGGCGTAGCGCGGCGCGCCCTTGACCCCCGCCAGCACCTCCTGCTCGCGCAGCGGGATGCCCAGCTTGGCGTAGGTGGCCAAGAGCTCCGGATCGACCTCGTCCAGGCTGTTGAGGCTGACCTTCTCCTTGGGCGCGGCGTAGTAGTAAAGGTCCTGATAGTCGATGCGCGGAAAGTGCAGCTTGGCCCACTTGGGCTCTTCCAGCTCCAGCCAGCGTTCGAACGCCTCCAGCCGCCACTGCAGCATCCATTCCGGCTCGTTCTTCTTGGCCGAGATGAAGCGCACGGTGTCGGCGTTGAGCCCCTTGTCGGCGAACTCCTGGTCGATGACGGTGACGAAGCCGTGCTTGTACTTGTCGGCCTCCAGCGAGGCGACGTGATCGACGGTCTGTTTGACGGCGGCCATAACGCGTTACTCCTTCAAGCCGCCGGCTGGCGCTGGCGCGCCGACTGGCGCTGCCCGTGATGCGCATAGGCCTTGAGCCAAGCGGCGGTGAATGTCTTCCAGTCCTGCTCGGTGCTGGCCCAGCCGCCCGAGACCCGCAGCACATAGGGCGCCAGGTCCCCGCGGCCCATGGCCTGGGCCACCCTGCTCGGCTTGACCTTGCCGGACGAGCAGGCGGAGCCGGCCGAGACCATCACCCCGGCCAGGTCCATCTGCATGACCTGCAGCTCGGAGGCGAAGCCCTCGGCGGCGAAGCACAGGGTGCCGGCCAGGCGCGGCGCGCCCTGCCCCAGCACCACGGCGCCCAAATCATCGGCCAGACGCTCGGCCGCGGCGTCGCGCCAGGCCGCCTGCTCGGAAACCTTGGCCAGATCACGCTCGGACGCCTCGGCCGCGGCGCCGAAGCCGGCAATGCCGGAGACGTTCTCGGTGCCGGCGCGCATGGACCGTTCCTGGCCGCCGCCGTGCAGCTGGCGCGACAGGCGGGCGCGATTGCCGAACACCAGGGCCCCCACGCCCTGCGGCCCGCCGAGCTTGTGCGCCGAAAGAGACAGGGTGTCGGCGCCCAGCGCGCGCATGTCGATGGCGATCTTGCCGGCCGCCTGCACCGCATCCACGTGCAGCCAGCCGCCGTGCGCGCGCACCAGGGCGGCGGCTTCGGCGACGGGCTGGACCACGCCGGTCTCGTTGTTGGCCAGCATCAGGGCGACAAAGGGCGCGCCGTCGGCGGCGTCCCAGCGGACCAGGCGCCCGGCGAGCCAAGCCAGGTCGGCGACGCCGTGGCCGTCCACCGGCCAGACGTCCACCGCGGCGCCGGAGGCCTCGGCCGCGGCCAGCACCGTCTCATGTTCCGTGGCGCCGACGACCAGCCGCCGCGCGCCGGCGGCCACGGCGCTGGCGATGGCCAGGGCGTTGGCTTCCGCCGCGCCGCTGACGAAGATCACGCTGCCGCCGGGCATGGCCACGAGGGAGGCGACCTGCGCCCTCGCCTGCTCCATGACGGCGCGCGCGGCGCGGCCGGCGGCGTGGACGGAGGACGGATTGCCGCCGATGACGAGGGCGCGCAGCACCGCCTGCTCGGCCTCCGGCCGGATCGGGGCGCTGGCGTTGTAATCGAGGTAGACTTTGGGGGACTGCGGCATCACGCGGCCCTCGGCGGTCGCAGCCGCCCCTGGATCACGTCGTCGAGCGACACGCTCGCCAGGAAGCCGTGGATCTGATCCCCCAGGGCTTCCCACAGGTCGTGGGTCAGGCAGCGTTCGCCGCCCGGCATGCAGCCGGTCGACTTGGAGGTGCAGCGCACCGCTTCTAGCGGCTCGTCCACCGCCATCACGATCTCGGATACGGCCAGCTGCTCGGGCGGGCGGGCCAGGCGATAGCCGCCACCGGGGCCCCGGTGGCTGACCACCAGGCCTTCGCGGCGCAGGCGGGTGAACAGTTGTTCGAGATAGGCCAGCGACAGGTCCTGGCGCGCGGCGATGTCGGCCAGGGCCACGGCGCGCACCTTGGCGTCGACCGAATGACGGGCCAGGTCGGCCATCGCCATCACGGCGTAGCGACCTTTGCTGCTGAGGCGCATGTGCGGCTCCTTGAGACCCAAATCCGACCCGCGCAGAAATCGCGCGCATCCCGCGCGGCCTGTGTTACAAACCGCGCCTTCGTCGCCGGACCCTCGCGAAAGCCAGGCGGCAGACGGCTTGGATGTATGAAACCTGAGTAGCGTGGTCAAGTATTCTGACCCCGTCAAACCGGGTTTCCTGACTTGAGGCGGGAGCACACATGCCTGAAGTGGTTCTGACCGGCGCAGCCGGCCGGATCGAGGGGCGATATTCCCCCGGTAAGAAGGACACGGCGCCGATCGCCCTGATCCTGCACGGGCATCCCAAGGCCATGGGCCAGATGAACAACCCTGTGCCCGTCCAGCTCTTCCACCTGTTCATGAAGCGCGGGTTCGCGACCCTGCGCTTCAATTTCCGCGGCGTGGGCCGCAGCCAGGGCGAGTTCGATTCCGGGGTGGGCGAACTGGCGGACGCCGCCACGGCGCTCGACTGGCTGCAGACCAACAACCCCACCGCCTCGCAGTGCTGGGTGGCCGGCTTCGACTTCGGCGCCTGGATCGGCATGCAACTGCTGATGCGCCGGCCGGAAACCGACGGTTTCATCTCCGTCTCGCCGCCGACCAACATGTACGACTTCAGCTTCCTGGCCCCCTGCCCGGCCTCCGGCCTGATCCTGCACGGCTCGGGCGACACGGTGGTGCCCCCGGTGGAAGTCGAGCGCGTGGTCTCGAAACTGCGCACCCAGAAGGGCATCGTCATCGACTACGAAGTCGTC
>JAQGII010000314.1 GCA_028291305.1 Caulobacteraceae bacterium | reverse complement strand
ACCGCCGCCAGCACCTCGGCGGCGTGGCCCGCGACCTTCACCTTGCGCCAGATGCGGCGGATCACGCCCTGGCCGTCGATCAGGAAGGTGGAGCGGTCGATGCCCATGTACTGGCGGCCGTACAGGGTCTTCTCGACCCAGGACTCATAGGCCTCGATCACCTTGGCCTCGGGATCCGAGCCCAGCGGGACGGTCAGATCGTACTTGGCGCGGAACCTGGCGTGCTTGGCCACGGTGTCCTTGGAGACGCCGATGACCACGGCGCCGGCCTTGTCGAACTCGGCCTTCAGGGCAGAGAAGTCCTTGGCCTCGTTGGTGCAGCCGGGGGTGTCGTCCTTGGGATAGAAGTAGAGCACGACGGCCTTGCCGCTCAGGCCCGCCAGGGCGAGGTCGCCGGCGTTGTCGGTCGGCAAGTCGAAAGCGGGCGCCTTGGCGCCTTCCACCACGGTGGCCATCAGTCGCGCCCCACCTTGATGATCAGCTTCTTCTTGCCGGAGGAGACCACGAAGGTCTTGTCCGCCGACAGCTGCGCCGGGTCGACCAGCTTTTCCGGGTCGTCCTGCTTCTCGCCGTTGATGCGCAGGCCGCCGTTGCCGATCAGCTTGCGCGCGGCGGTGTTGGACGGGGCGAAGCCGGCGGCGATGGCCACCTGGGTGTTGGAGAAGCCGCCGCCGAACACGAAGTCGAGGACGTGGACGGTGGGCAGATCCGCCTCCAGGGCGTTGCCGGCGAAGGCCTGTTCGGAGGTGGCCCTTGCCGCCCGCGCGGCGTCGTCGCCATGCAGGAGCGCGGTCGCCTCGTCGGCCAGCACCTTCTTGGCCTCGTTGATGTCCGCGCCCTGCAGCGCCTCCAGCCGCGCGATCTCGTCCAGCGGCAGGTCGGTGAACAGCTTCAGGAACCGGCCGACGTCGGCGTCCTCGGTGTTGCGCCAGAACTGCCAGTAGTCGTAGGGGCTCATCAGGTCGGCGTTCAGCCACACGGCCCCCGACACCGTCTTGCCCATCTTGGCGCCCGAGGCGGTGGTCAGCAGCGGCGTGGTCAGGGCGAACGCCTGCTTGCCGTCCATGCGCCGGATCAGCTCCACGCCGTTGATGATGTTGCCCCACTGGTCGGAGCCGCCCATCTGCAGGCTGGCGCCGTAGAGCCGGTTCAGCTCCAGGAAGTCGGTCGCCTGCATCAGCATGTAGTTGAATTCGAGGAAGGTCAGCGGCTGCTCGCGCTCCAGCCGCCGCTTGACGCTGTCGAAGGTGAGCATGCGGTTGATGGTGAAGTGCACGCCGTATTCGCGCAGGAAATCGACATAGCCGAGCTTGTCCAGCCAGCGGGCGTTGTCCTCGATGAAGGCGCCGGTGGCGCTGTCGTCGAAGCGCAGGAAGCGGTCGAACACGGTCTTGATGCCGGCGATGTTGGTCGCGATCTGCTCGTTGGTCAGCAGCGGGCGCTGGCTGTCCTTGTCCGACGGATCGCCGACCTTGGTGGTGCCGCCGCCCATCAGCGGCAGGGGCCGGTGCCCGGTCTGCTGCATGCGGCGCATCATCATGATCGAGATCAGGCTGCCGATGTGCAGGCTGGAGGCCGTGGCGTCGTAGCCGACGTAGGCGGTGATCACGCCTTCGCCGGCGGCCTTGTCCAGCGCCTCGAGGTCGCTGCACTGATGGATGTAGCCGCGCTCCTGCATCACGCGGATGAAGTCCGACTTCGGTTTGAACGCGGCGATATCGGTTTCGGACATGGTCGGGCTTTCTGGACGGGCAGGCGCGTTTAGCACGGGGGGCGAGGACGGCCCAAGCGGCGTGGCGCCGGCAAGGCCGCTTTGATCTGGCGCGCCGGGGCGCCGCATGGCAGTCAGGCCGCATGCGCGTTCTTGGATTCATGAGCGGGACATCGCTCGACGCCGTCGACATGGCGGTGCTGGACACCGATGGCGAGAGCATCTTCGCCTTCGGCCCGGCCGGGGAGCGCAAGCTGTCGCCGCCGACGCGGGCGCTGGTGGAGGCGGCCACGGCCGACGCGCGATCCTGGCCGTGGGACGCGCCCGCGCCGGCATCCTTCGCGCCCGCGGCCAGGGCCGTCGCCGAGGAGCACCTGCGGGCGGCGCGCAGCTTCCTGGCCGAGCACGGGCTCGCATCGGGCGATCTGGACCTGGCCGGCTTCCACGGCCAGACCGTGTGGCACGAGCCGCCGGGCCGCACCCGGCCCGAGGGGCGCACGGTGCAGCTGGGAGATGCGGCCCTGCTGGCCCGGGGCCTGGGCCTGCCGGTCGCCTACGACTTCCGCAGCGCCGACGTCGCCGCCGGAGGGCAGGGGGCGCCGCTGGCGCCGGTGTATCACGACGCGATACGTCGCTATTCGGGGCTGGAGGCGCCGGTGGCGGTGCTCAATCTCGGCGGGGTCGGCAACATCACCCTGTGCGGCCGGGACGGGACCCTGACGGCGTTCGACACCGGCCCGGCCAACGGCATGATCGACCTGTGGGTGCAGGCGCGGACCGACCGCCGCTGCGACGAGGACGGGGCGCTGGCGCGGGCCGGGCGGGTCGACGGGGCGGTGCTCGCCGCCTATCTCGACCATCCCTATTTCGCGAGCCGGGGGGCCAAATCCCTGGACCGCTACGACTTTTCCATGGCGCCGGTGGCGCATCTGTCGCTGGAGGACGGCGCCGCCACCCTGACCGCGTTCGCCGCTCATGCCGTGGCCCTGGGCGTCGAAGCCTGCCCGGAGCGGCCGGCGCAGATCGTCGCCTGCGGCGGCGGGCGGCACAACCCGGCGCTGCTGGCGGCGATCCGCGAGCGGGCGGGGGTTCCCGTAACGACGGCCGAGGACCAGGGCTGGCGCGGCGATTCCATCGAGGCGGAGGCCTTCGCCTACCTGGCGGCCCGCACGGCGCGGGGCCTGCCGATCAGCTTTCCGGGGACGACCGGGGTGGCGACGGCGATGACCGGGGGACGGATCGTGGAGCCGTAGCCCCACCGACTCGTCAGAGGCGTCCTCCCCCGCTCGCGGGGGAGGGGGACCCGAAGGGTGGAGGGGGCGTGCCGCGTTCGCAACGTTTCAGATGCGCTGTGGAAGCCGCCGTGCGC
>JAQGII010000307.1 GCA_028291305.1 Caulobacteraceae bacterium | reverse complement strand
GGCGGCTCGGTGGGCATCGGCTTCGACATCCCCGCGGACGTGGCCCAGGCGGTCGCCAAGCAGTTGATCGCCAGCGGCAAGGTCGTGCGCGGCTACATCGGCGCCACGGTCCAGCCGGTGACGGACGAGATCGCCGAAAGCCTGGGCGTCAAGGGCGCCAAGGGCGCGCTGGTGGCCGACCTGACGCCGGGCGGCCCCGCCGCCCGCGCCGGCCTGCAGACCGGCGACCTGGTGACCAGGATCGACGACCACGAGGTCCTGTCCAACTCCGACCTGACCCGCCGTGTGGGCCTGGTTCCGGTCGGCGGGGACATCCACCTGCAGGTCCTGCGCGACGGCCAGGTGCGCCAGGTCACCATCCGCGCGGGCGAGCGCCCGTCGGAAGACAAGGTGGCGCTGAACGGCAGGACTGGCCCCGGCCGCTGAAAGCCCTAACCTCTCCCCCGCGTTGGGGGAGAGGGACGACTCGCGGTGCAGGCGAACGCGAAACTTGTCGACTGGCTGGACGGCGGCGGCGGCGTGGCCATCACCGGGGCGTCCGGCTGGATCGGCCGCGCCATGGCCCATGCGGTGCTCGAGGCGGCGGGGCGGGACCCCGCCGCCCGACTGCGCCTGTACGGCTCGCAACACCGGTCGATCGACATCGCCGGGCGGAGCGTCCGCCTGGAGCCGCTGCACGGCGGCGCGCCGCTTGGCGAGGGCCAATGGCTGGTGCTGCATCTGGCCGTGGCCGGCGCCGACCGCGTGGCCGACCCCGACGCGCTGCGCGCGCTCAACGAAGCCATGCTCGCCGATGTGCTGGCCCTGGCGCAGACCGCCCCGGTGCGCCGGTTCGTCTCCGCCTCCTCCGGCGCCGTGTACCAGACCGCCCAGGGCTCGCCGGGGAAACAGGGCTACAACGACCTGAAGCGGGACCAGGAGACCATCGTGCACGCCTGGGGCCGCAAGGCCGGCGTTCCCCTGCTGATCCCGCGCATCTTCAACGTCGGGGGCCCCTACATGACCCACCCGGGCAGCTACGCCCTGGGCAGCTTCATCCAGCAGGCGCTGGCGGGCGGCGTGATCGAGATCGGCGCGCGGCGGCCCGTGCTGCGCTCCTACGTCCATGTGTTGGAGTTGGCGCAGGTGGTGTTCGACCTGGCGCTGGACGACGCGGCGCCGCTGGCCTTCGACACCGCGGGACCGGAGGTGGTGGAGATGGCCGACCTGGCGGCGGCGGTCGGGCGGGCGCTGGACCTGCCGAACCTGGAGGTCGTCCGCCCCGCCCTGGAGACCACGCAGGAGGACCGTTATGTCGGCGACGGGCGTGTGTATCAGGCGGCGCTGGCCCGCGCCGGCCTCGCGCCGGTGGGCCTGGAGGCGATCATCCGCGACACCGCGGCGTGGCTCAGATCTTGAGCCCTAGCTAGACGGGAAGCCGCCGCAGCTCCCCGTTCAGCTCGCCCCGCTCCATGCCGTGGCGCAGCTGCTTCAGCCGGATGAACAGGCGCGAGTCGAACGCCTCGGCGCCCAGTCCGTCGGCCTTCAGCCATCGGGCGACCTCGGCCACGCCGCGCTCCAGGGTCCACTGCGGGGCGAAGCCGGGCAGGCCGTTCAGCGCCTTGGAGAAATCCACCCGATAGGAGCGCGGGTCGCCGCCGGTCTCGCCGGTGATCTGCAGCCGCGCGCCGGGGAAGCCGGCGAGCACGGCCTGGGCGATGTCCTTGACCTGGTAGTTGGCGTCCGGGCGGCCGATGTTGAAGGCCTGGCCGTGCACGGCGTCGCGCGGCGCCTCGGCGGCGCACAGGGCCGCCAGGCTGATGTCCTCGATGTGGGTCAGCGGCCGCCACGGCGTGCCGTCGGACATCACCCGCACCGCGCCGGTGGCGAAGGCCCAGCCGGCCAGGTTGTTGACCACCAGGTCGAAACGCGGCCGCGAGCCCAGGCCATAGGCGGTGGCGTTGCGCATGAACACCGGCGAGAAGTCGGCGTCGGCCAGGGCCAGCAGCCCCTCTTCCGAGCGCGCCTTGGACACCGCATAGGCCGACACCGGCTCCAGCGGGGCCGTCTCGTCCAGCTGCCCGGCCCCGCCCGCCGCCCCGTAGATCGAGCAGGAGGAGGCGAACACGAAGCGGCCCACGCCGGCCGCCTTGGCCAGACGCGCCAGCTTCAGCGTGCTCTCCAGGTTGATGTCGTAGGTCAGGCCCGGATTGAGTTCGCCCATCGGGTCGTTGGACAGACCGGCCAGGTGGACGATGGCGTCGATGCCCTCGAGGTCGGCCGCGGCCACATCGCGGATGTCGCGCAGAATCTGGGCGTCGGCGACGCCGCCGGCCTGGGGCCGCGTCACGCAGTCCTCAAAATAGCCGACGTCGAGCCCGGTCACGCCGTGGCCGCGCGCCTGCGCCATGCCGGTCAGGACCGGGCCGATGAATCCCTGGTTTCCGGTGACGAGCAGGCGAATGGGGCAGTCTCCTTGGCGTGACGCCCCTATAGAGAACGATTCGCCTCTTGGCCGAGCGCGCCGCGTCAACGTAGCGGTGTCACGGCGCGCTCGAATCGGAGATGTTCGGGCCGTCGGCCGCGATCTCGGCTCACCATGCCCCTTAGCGCCTGCCCAGGATGGCTGCGATGTCCCTGTTCAACCGTCCCCTGGCCGACAGTCTGATCCGGCCGCTGGCGCAGCAGCCCGTGTTGACGGTGGTGGTCCCCACCTGCCAGCGTCCGGTGGAGATGGCCTTCGCCGTCGCCAGCATCGCCGACCAGATCGACCCGTCGCTCGACGGCAAGGTCGAGATCATCATTTCGGATAACGCCTCCGGCCCTCAAACCGAGGCCGTCCTGAAGCGGCTCGCCGCGACCTATCCGTCGGTCAGCTACTACATCCACGCCGAGAACCAGGGGGGTCCGTATCAAATCTGCTCGGCGCCCCACCGCGCCCGAGGACGCTGGACCTGGGTGTTCGGCGACGACGACGCCCTGGAGCCGGGCGGCCTTCGCGCCATCGTGGACATCCTCGAGACGGAACAACCCGGCTTCCTCACCATCAACCGGCAGGTGTGGAACAAGACGTTGGATCAGCGCACGGCCGAAACCAAG
Organism: Caulobacteraceae bacterium; assembly: GCA_028291305.1. Lineage (GTDB taxonomy): Bacteria > Pseudomonadota > Alphaproteobacteria > Caulobacterales > Caulobacteraceae > BOG-938. The sequence continues at coordinate 1,344 of JAQGII010000307.1, read as the reverse complement.
CACGACCTGCCCGACGTCCGGTTCGACACCTTCCTCGACCTGTTGACCCTGTTCGGGTGGGATCAGCTCAGCTTCCTGACCTCGCAAATCTACGCCACCGATGTGGTCCGCGCCATGGACGCGAAGCCCTACGTGGAGTCGCATTGCCGCTATTGCCAACTCGCCTACTACCTCGAGGCCTTCCACGACCAGACGGCATACTATCTGTCCCTGCCCGTGGTCTGGCATCGGTGGGACCAGGATGCGTCCGCCGTCCATGCCGCCAACTTCCACGATTTGGCGACCTATCATCCGGAGCTGGTGCAAGAGGCCGCCGATCGGGTCGGAATCGCGCCGGGCTTGTTCGAGCGGATCGGTGGGCGACGGTCGATCCTCGGCCCGGAAACGCGCAAGATCACCTTCGTCGACAACATCCTGGAGAACCTGTGGCGCTCGGTGGCGCTCGGCACCGCCTTGCCTGACCCGCGGTGGAACGCGCTGGAGGCGATGAGCGCCCATTGGCGGCCCGGCCGGGACGAGGATCTGGCGATGGTGCGCGACGTCTACGGCAAGGTCGACGGCGCGTTTCAGCACTTCGAGACCCTGGTGGCGGAACATCGGGCGCGCGTCCCGGTCGGGGCGGCCTACACCCCGGCGGAGCTCGACATGATCAAGCAGTCGGAGGCCGCGATCATGTCCTTGCAGGGCAACATCAACGATGCGCGCAAGATGGCCTTCGATCTGGCCCGGGGTTTCAGCTGACGGCGCGGAAGCCGCGGCCTCCGCGCCGGAGGACTGGTCCCTAGAGGATGTTTTCGGCCTGGGGCCAGTAGCGCAGCTTGCTGGCCACGGTCGCCTCGCCCGCGGTGATGCGCTTCTCGCCGTCGCCGAACAGGCTCGGCAGGGTGCGCAGCTGCTCGACCAGGGCGTGCAGCTCTGCGGGCTCCAGCGAGGCGGACTGGTCGGAGCCGTACATGGCGCGGTCCAGGGTGATATGCCGCTCGATGGCCACGGCGCCCAGGATGGCCGCCATCACGCTGGGCTCGACCGGGGTCTCGTGGCCGCTGTAGCCGACCGGCGCGCCATAGCGTTTGCGCAGGGTCTCCAGGGCCATCAGGTTCAGCTCGCCGACCGGCGTGGGATAGGTCGACACGGTGTGCATCAGGATGAAGGGGCAGTCGGCGGCGCGCATGATCTCCACCGCGGCGTCGACCTCGGCCAGGGTGCACATGCCGGTCGACACGAAGGTCAGCTTGCGCTCGGCGGCGACCGCCTCGACCAGGGGGCGGTTGGTCATCATGGCCGACGCGATCTTGTTGTAGCGCAGCTTGCTGGCCACGGTCGCCTCGCCCGCGGTGATGCGCT
>JAQGII010000190.1 GCA_028291305.1 Caulobacteraceae bacterium | reverse complement strand
GGGCCATCGCCGCCCGCCCCGGGGCGGGGTTGGCGCGCCTGGCGCGGGGGCGGCGGGGGGCCGATGGGCCGCGAATAGTTGACCCCCCAGCGGATTTCCTTGCGCGCCTGCCAGGCGAAGTTGACCGGCCGGTTGTCCACCTGGATCAGTTGGCCGGAGGCGTCGCGCAGGAAGCGGTCGGCGAAGGCCGCCTCGATCTGGGCGGTCGCCGCGGGGAAGGAGCCGATCGGATTGTCGTCGCGGGTGTCGACGTAGTTGGCGGTGATCGACAGGTCCTGGGTCGGGATCGGCTTCAGCGTCAGGCCGACTTTGAACACGTCGCGGCGGTCGCTGGTTAGGGTCGGGTTCCCGCCGCCGATCTGGGTCACGTCGACCGTCTGGCCCGTGGCGTAATCCAGCAGGCGCACGCCCGGCGTCGCGATGGTGGGATTGCCCAGCTGCTGGACCGAGGGCGCCTGGCCGTCACGGGTGTGAGAGACGATCAAGCTGACGCCGGTGATCGGTGTCCAGTTGACCCCGTAGCCCAGCTTGGTCAGCGCCCCGAAGTCCGAAATCTGGTCCACCGCCAGGTTCAGGTTGAGCGACAGCTCGCCGAGCATCGGCAGCACGTTGCGGCGCCGGCTGGCGAGCGGCAGGTCGAAGTTGGCCTGGGCGTTGAAGTCGTTGCGCGACAGGCTGGTCGCCTGGGCTACGCCCAGCCGCTGCGAGCGGGTGGCGAACCCGCTCTGGCTGTCGCCCGCCTTGAGGCTGACGTTGAGCGGCCCGGCCGGGGCCTGCAGCAGCGGCCCATTGGCCAGGACCTGGGCATTGGCGGAGTCCGACAGGGACCGCGCCTCGTTGCGTGGCAACAGGGCGAGTAGCGAGGCCGACGACGCGACGAACGGGTTGAAGCTCGGCGAATCGGCGTTGAGCAGGGCCTGCAGCGTCGCGGCAGCGACGCCGGCATCGCTGTTGGTCTGGGAATCGGCGTGGTCGTAGGCGCTGGTGAACGACAGCCGCCACCGGCCCAGGTCGCGGTTCAGCGTTCCGCCCAGATGCGCGGTCCAGCCGTCCACGTCCTGGCGCAGCGGGCCGAGGCTATCGACGTAGCGGTCGACCTTGACCGGCTGGCCGAACGGCGAGAAGGGGTCGCCGGCGGGGACCACCAGGCCGAGGCTGGGCAGGCCGCGCAGGGATTCGCTGCTGTTGGCCGCCAGGCTGGCGTTGAACGTGCCGGAGAAACCCGCCGGCAGGGTGCGGGCCAGCACCATATTGGCCGAGATCGACTGGGTGGCCGGCGACAGGGTGCGGTAGCGGCCGATGTCGCCGCTGTTCGGCGCGCCCGCCGTGGCCGCGAAATCCGGCAGCGTCAGGTTGCGCCCGGCGACCGCCGGCACCCCGGCGACGGTCACTGGCCTGCCGGCCAGGGCGCTCAGGGCGGGGTCGATCTGCGCGCCCGGCGCGGTCGAGATCACATTGCCGCCCAGGGCGTAGGGCTGGCTTGAGGTCAGCGGGGTCAGGCCCCGCTCGTCCTCGGTCAGGGCGGACGCGCCCTGGTATTTCAGGTCGAGGTTGAGGCGGTTGTCGCCCCGCACCCGGAACAGGTCGGCCTCGGCCTGGCCGTTCACCTGGCCGCCCTCGGTGGGACCGCCGCCCTGGACCTCGTTGGTCACGGCCTGGAAGCGACGGCGCAGGACGATGTTGACCACCCGCTGGTCGGCGGTGAAGCCGTACTTCAGCGCGACCTCCTCGGGCAGGATGTCCACCCGCAGGATCGCTTCGGTGGGGATGTCGCGGACCTCGTTGAAGCCGGAGATGCGCCGGCCGTTGAGCAGCACCACCGGCGTCTCGCCGCCCCGGCCCCGGTCGCTGCGGGTCTGCGGCGCCAGCTCGTCGAGCAGTTCGCTGACCGTCGACACGCCGTAGGACTGCACGTCGGCGGGGCTGAGCTGGAGCTCCGGCTCGATGTCGCCGATCACGGCGCCCGGCTGGTTCTGGTAGATCGTACGCCCCGCCGTGACCACGATCTCCGACACCTCGGCGTCGGCCTCGGCGTCGACCGCAGGGGCCTTGCGCGCCGGGGCGGGCCGCGGGTTGGCCTGAACAGGGCTTTGCGCCCACAGCTCAGTCGGAGCCGCACCCACCGACAGGCCCGCCAGCAGCCATGCCGCCAGGGCCGCGCGCCGCGCGCCCATCGTCATCCCGAACCCCCCCACATTTGCGCCCCACTAAACAGGCTCAGGTAGCAGGCGGGTTACGGCCGGATGTCGAAAGGTTGCGGGATTTGTGCCGGCCGCCCTGCGCATTCGTCGGGCCGCGGGCACGGCCTCAGGCTCGGTGCCGGCCGATATCCGGCCTAGTCCTGGGCGCCGCCTTTGCCGTGATCGTCGCCCCGGTTCGTGCCGTCTTCCCTCTCGGACAACACCTCGTGTTCGTCCATCGGGCCGAAGTCCTGGGGTTTGCCGTCCTCGGCCGCGACCTTCGCCTGCTGGTCGTTGCGGTTCTTGTCGTCGCTCTTGCCCTGCTGGGCCCGGGAGCGGGCGTTCGCCGCCATGGCGTCTTCAGCCGAGCTTGGAGGATCGTGCGGTTCTTGCGGCATGGGTCAGGCTCTCCAAAGAATCTTAACTGGCGCCCGGCCCGCCTGTTCCGGCCCGGAGCAGACGATCGTCGCGTCCGCACCGGACGCGCGCCGGGCTTTTGATTCCGCCGTGAGCCGGTCTTGCGATCGGACAGTAGGGGGCGCCATTGACGTCTCCAGGTCTCGTGGTGGTGACGCGCAAGCCCGCAACGGCGAAGTTATAGAAAAAAATCGCTCACCTTTCGGACTCCGTTCGGAACCCAGCCACCCTTTTCTGCTGCACCATTGCGACTGGATGGCGTCGTTTTTTGAGCCTTACTTGTGTTTCCACCCAGAGATTACCAGCAACCATGGGATCAGGGGTGAATATCTTGAGGAATTTTATTTCGTTCATAACAGGCGATTCTGGCGCTGCCGCGGCCGAATACGCGCTGATTCCGGTAATCATTGGCGGCGAAATTGCCGTCGCGGCCATTACACTCGGCGCAAACATCGGAACGGCTATCACCAAGGCGGGAACCTGCGTTGCGGCGCAAGCGCCGCCAACTGCCGGTAAAAGACGTCCAGGGTCGCGGGAAATGGACCGCGCCGCGCCCGTGGACATCGTCCTGCACGGCGACCTGGCCAAGTTCCTGGTCAAGCCGGGCGCTTCTACGGAACGCCCCCAGAACGAATGTGGGTGAGCGTTGGTAGCTGGGGGCGGGATCGAACCGCCGACCTGTGGGTTATGAATCCACCGCTCTAACCATCTGAGCTACCCAGCCCCGAGCGCCTCGGGCGAGGCGGGTTTATAGGGTGCAGGCTTCTCCTCTTCAAGCCAGTTGGGAAGCGGCGTGCGAACCGCTAGGGTCGCGCCCATGAAGGCGCTGCAACTGCTGGGCTCGGCCAAGGACGGCGGGGCGGAAACCTACTTCCTCTCGCTGGTCGAAGCCCTGCACGCCGACGGGCTGCCGCAAGCCTGCGCCCTGCGCGCCCATGCGGGGCGCGAGCGGCGGCTGGGCGAACTCGGCGTCCCCGCCTGCGCGGCCCCGTTCGGCGGGCCGCTCGACTGGAGCACGCGCGGCCGCGTCGCCCGATTCGCCAAGGCCGAAGGCGCCGGCGCCCTGA
>JAQGII010000290.1 GCA_028291305.1 Caulobacteraceae bacterium | reverse complement strand
GCGCACGGTCACGAACGGATACAGCGGATAGTTGTCGCGGCGCTGCTCGGCCACGACGGAGGCGTAGAAGGTCGAAGGCTGTTGGGCGAAGTCGATGACGCGGGCGTAGAGGTTCAGATCGGTCGGGCCGCCCGGCGCGACCCGGCGCTCGGGCTGGATCCCGCCCAGCAGCCCCGCCAGCACCAGCAGGACGGTCGCGCCAAGCAGTAGCGCCGCCGGCGCAGGAGGCAGCGTGGAGAGGCGCGCAGGAGCGGGCGGGGAGCGATCCATGGGAGCCACTGTGCCCCGGCGCCGTTACGGAACGCTTACACTGAGCCCGCCCCGCCCCGCGTCCCGAAGGACGCAAGACGGTGATCCGTCCGGGGTCTAGGATGGCGCATGAGCCCGCCGCAATCCCCGCGCCGCCGCAACGACCGATTGCGTCAGACGATCCTGAACTGGCTGTTCCCCTTCGGCGGGACGGTGGTGCTGCTGATCGCCTTCATCGTGGCGATCGTGGTCGCGCTCAAGCGCTAACCCGCCAGGCCCCAGACCTCGCCCAGGCGCGCGTCGCGGCCGCAGCCGATGCGGTACATCTCGTAGCTGGAGGCGTTGCGCTTGGCGAAATCGCGGTGGTAGGGCTCGGCCAGGTAGAAGGGGCCGGCGGGCAGGATCGGGGCCAGCATCTTGCCGACCTTCAGCTGTTTTGCCGCCGCCGCACGCGACTCTTCGGCGATCTTCTGCTCCTGCGGTCCGGCGACGAACACCGCCGGCCGGTAGGACGACCCCCGGTCGCAGAACTGGCCGCTGGCGTCGGTGGGGTCGATCAGTTTCCAGTAGCGGTCGAGCAGCCGGCGATAGGTGATCTGCTTGGGATCGAACCGCACCCGCACCGCCTCGTAGTGGCCGGTCCGCTCGGTCAGCACGTCGCGATAGGTCGGATTGGCCAGCTTGCCGCCGGTGTAGCCGGAGTCCACCGACACGACGCCGGGAATGGCCTTCATGTCGCTTTCCATGCACCAGAAGCAGCCGCCGGCGAGAATCGCCGTCTGGGTGGCCGGGGCGGCCGCGGCCGCGCCGGCCAGGGTCACGCCGAGCCAAAGCGCCGCCAGGGCGGCCAGCAGTCGGACTAGGGCGTGCCTCATGGCGTCTCCCGCAGCGCGCCGGCGCTGTGCAGGCGCTGTCTCAAGCAGTCCGCGACGGCGAAATCAAGCCTGACGCCTGAGCTGGCGGGAACAAGCTGCTTCAACCGGGGCCGTCAGCCGGGATCGACGGGGGCCGCGCCCGGCGTCAGGGCTTGGGCTGGGGGCTGCCGGCGGCCCGGCCCGCCGCCTTGGCCGCGGCCACCTTGGCGCGCAGTTCCGCGGGCGCTTCGTCGCCGCCGGCCTGGGCCTGCTCGGCGAGGGTGGCCGAGGGCTTGATGGTCTTCTGGTTGTCGCCCTTGGCGTTGGACACTGTGCCGGCGGCCGGCCGGGCGGCCGCGGCGATGGCGTCGGAGGCGGCGGGCGATGCGGCGACGTCGGAGGCCGCGTCGGACGCGGGCGCGGCGACCGCTGAGACCGACGCCGGTCCGGCCGGAGTCTTCGGGCCGCACCCGGCCAGGGCCAGGGTAGAGGCCGCGGCCAAGGCGGCGGCGAGCGATCGGGATAGCATCTTGCAACGGTCCACCGAGATCCTCCACGTGACCTGGCTGACGAACGCCGGGGGGCAAAGCCGTGTTCCCGCCGTTCAGCCCAGCGCCTGCTCCAGGTCGGCGATCAGGTCGTCGCAGTCCTCGATGCCCACCGACAGGCGCACCAGGCCGTCGACGATGCCCAGGGTTTCGCGCACGTGGGGCGGGATCGAGGCGTGGGTCATGATGGCCGGGTGTTCGATCAGGCTCTCCACGCCGCCCAGGCTCTCGGCCAGGGTGAACAGTTCGGTGCGCTCCAGGAAGCGCCGCGTCCCGTCCAGGTCGCGGTCCAGCACGGCGCTGATCATGCCGCCGAAGCCGTGCATCTGCCGCGCCGCCAGGGCGTGCTGCGGGTGGCTCGGCAGGCCCGGATAGATGACCCGCCGCACCGCGGGATGCGCCTCCAGCCAGGTCGCGATGCGCAGGGCGCTGGCGCAGTGCCGCTCCATGCGCAGGGCCAGGGTCTTGACGCCGCGCAGCGCCAGGAAGCTGTCGAACGGCCCGGCCACCGCCCCCACCGCGTTCTGCAGGAAGGCCATCCGTTCGGCCAGGCCCGCGTCGTCGCCGACGACCACCACGCCGCCGACCACGTCGGAATGGCCGTTCAGGTATTTGGTGGTCGAGTGCATGACCAGGTCGAAGCCGTGCTCCAGGGGGCGCTGGCACCAGGGGCTGGCGAAGGTGTTGTCGGCGGCGATCAGCACCCCGCGCCGCTTGGCCAGGGCCGCCAGGGCGTCGAGGTCGGCCAGCCGCAGCATCGGGTTGGTCGGGGTCTCCACCCAGATCAGGCGGGTGTCGGGCCGGATCGCCGCCTCCACGGCGGCGAGGTCGGACAGGTAGACCAGGCCGAACTGCAGCCCCGCCGAGCGGCTCCTGACCTTGTCGAACAGGCGGA
>JAQGII010000281.1 GCA_028291305.1 Caulobacteraceae bacterium | reverse complement strand
CGCGCATCCGCAGGCCGATTGCGGTCTGCGCCGACGAAAGCGTGCACGATCGCGCCTCGCTGGACGGACTGCGCGAACGCTACGATGCCGTCAATATCAAGCTCGACAAGGCCGGCGGCCTGACCGAGGCCCTGGCGCTGGCCAGGGACGCCCGGGCCCTGAACCTGCAGATCATGATCGGCTGCATGGTCTCCACGTCCCTGGCCATGGCGCCGGCCCTGATCCTGGCCCAGGGCGCCGAGTTCGTGGACCTGGACGGCCCCCTGCTGCTGGCCCAGGATCGCCGCCCCGGCCTGACCTACATCGGTTCGATGATCGAGCCGTCCACGCCCGAGCTTTGGGGCTGAGGAGAGCGATCATGGAACTGCGCATCTGGCTCGTCCTGGCCTCGCTCAGCGGCTTCGTGGCCGTGGCGGCGGGCGCGTTCGGCGCGCACGGGGTCGAAGACCCCCGGGCCAAGGCCCTGCTGGAGACCGGCGGCCACTACCAGCTGATGCACGCCCTGGCGGTATTCGCCTGTTTCGTCGTCTGGCGCCTCCTCCAGGCGCCGGCCGCGGGGATCGCGGCATGGCTGTTCCTGGCTGGTTCGCTGATCTTCTCCTGCAGCCTCTACGCCCTGGCCTTCGGCGCGCCGCGCATCGTCGGCGCGATCACGCCGATCGGCGGGCTCCTGCTGCTGGCCGGCTGGCTGGCGCTGGCCTGGGCCGCCTTGGCCGGAACCCGTTCGGCCCCTCTTTAAGCAATCGCTTGGAACCGAGCCCTGGTTTGGGGATAAATGACCCATGGACCGCACCCCACCGTCCGCCGCCCTGGCGGCCAACGCTTCCTCGCGGCGCGGCCTCTATGCCGAGCAGGACCCGTTCGATTCCGGCTGGATCAAGGTCGGCCCCCCGCACGAGATCTATTACGAGGTCTGCGGCAACCCCAGGGGCAAGCCGGCGGTCGTGCTGCACGGCGGCCCCGGCGGGGCGATCAACCCCACCATGCGCCGCTTCTTCGATCCCCGGCGGTGGAAGACGGCCCTGTTCGACCAGCGCGGCTGCGGCCGCTCGCGCCCCAACGCCTCGCTGGAGGACAACACCACCTGGTCGCTGATCGAGGACATCGAGCGGCTGCGGGTGCACCTGGGCGTTGAGAAGTGGAGCGTGTTCGGCGGCTCCTGGGGCTCCACCCTGGCCATCGCCTACGCCATCACGCATCCCGAGCGGGTCGAGGCCCTGGTCCTGCGCGGCATCTTCCTGCTGACCGAGCGCGAGCTGCACTGGTTCTACCAGGATGGCGCCTCGATGCTGTTCCCCGACGCCTGGGAGCGGTTCCTGAAGCCCATCCCCGTGGAGGAGCGCGGCGACCTGATCACCGCCTACCACAAGCGCCTGACCAGCCCCGACCGCGCCGTGCAGGTGGAGGCCGCCTCCGCCTGGAGCCAGTGGGAGGGCGATACCATCTCCATCCGCGGCCCCGAGGCTCGGCCGCCCAAATTCAACGAGCCGGACTTCGCCGTCGCCTTCGCCCGCATCGAATGCCACTTCTTCCAGAACCGCGGCTTCTTCGCCGAGGACGGCTGGCTACTGAACAACGCCGGCAGGCTGAGGGACATCCCCGGCTGGATCGTGCAGGGTCGCTTCGATGTGGTCACGCCGCTGGAAGCCGCCTGGAAGCTGAAGACCGCCTGGCCCAGGGCCCGCTTCGACATCGTCTGGGACGCCGGCCACGCCTCGACCGAGCCCGGCATCGTCGACGGCCTGGTGCGCGCGACCGACGCGGCGGCGCTGCTTTAACGCCAAACGTGATCCCCCGCGAGCGGGGGAGGACGTAAGAGGGAATCAGACCAGCGCGCCCTTGCCGCTGGTGACTTCCGTGTAGCGGTGCACGCGCACCGACTGCACCAGGCCGAAGCCGATCATCACCGTGATCATCACCGTGCCGCCGTAAGACAGCAGCGGCATCGGCACCCCGACCACCGGCGCCAGGCCCATGACCATGGCCGCGTTGATGAACACATAGAGGCCGAAGGTCGAGATCACGCCCGAGGCGGCCAGCTTGCCGAAGTGGCTGTGCGACAGGCTGGCGGTGCGCAACGCGATCAGGATCACCGCGGCAAACAGGGTCAGCACGGTGAAGCAGCCGACGAAGCCGAACTCCTCGGCCAGGGTGGCGAAGATGAAGTCGGTGTGCTTCTCGGGCAGAAAGTTGAGCTGGCTCTGCGAACCCAGGCCGAATCCCTTGCCCAGCAGGCCGCCGGAGCCCAGCGCGATCTTCGATTGCAGGATGTGGTAGCCGGCGCCGGAGGGGTCCTGCTCGGGGTGCAGGAAGGTCAGGATGCGGTCGCGCTGGTAGCCGTGCATGACGAACAGCACGAAGGGCGGCACCGCCACCAGGGCGCCCAGGCCGCCGATCGCGATCAGCCGCATGCTGAGACCCGCCAGGACCATCACCGACAGGCCCGTGGCCGCCAGCAGGATGGCAGTGCCGAGGTCCGGCTGCTTGGCCACCAGGCCGACGGGGATCAGGATCATGGCGGCGGGGATCAGCAGCTTCCACGACAGCTTGGCGTCGGCCGCGGACAGGCCGTGGTAGAAGCGGGCCAGGGCCAGGACCAGGCCGATCTTCATGATCTCCGAGGGCTGGATGCGCACGACATGGAGATTCAACCAGCGTCTCGCTCCGAGAGACACCTCCCCCACCACCGGCACCGCCAGCAGCAACAGGAAGGCGACGGCGTAGACCGGATAGGCCGAGGCGAACCACACCCGCACGTCCACCACTGCCAGGAGCAGCATCAGGATCAGGCACAGGCCGAAGCGGGTCATGTGCTTCATGGCCCACGGCTCCCAGGAGGCGTTGGCGATGGAATAGAGCATCAGCCCGCCGGCGCCGGCGATCAGGCACACCAGGAAGCAGAAGGTCCAGTCGATCTGGCCGATCTTGACGACGAGCCGGTCACGCTCGCCCGGGCGGGTCAGGGCGCTGGCGGTCATAGCGGCGTCGGGTCCGGAACGGGATTGCCATTGGCGTCGGTGGGCAGCGGCGGCGCCGCGCCCTCGACGGGCGCCCCGGCGTCCTGCGGCAGGGCCGGCAGCGGCAGGGGCCGTTCGATCATGGCGCGGATCTCGGGGTCCTTGAGCAGGGCCACGCGCATGATCTCGCGCGCCTTGGGCGCGGCGGCGGCGGCGCCGAATCCGCCGTGCTCCACCAGCACGCTCATGGCGTAGCGCGGATTGTCGTAGGGGGCGAAGGCGATGAACCAGGCGTGGTCGCGCCCGGCCCAGGCCCCGACCGCGCCGTGCGCCCCGTGGCCGCCGCCGGTGTAGTTGTGCGCCTGCGCCGTGCCGGTCTTGCCGGCCATCAAGATGGGACCCAGGCCGAGGTTGGAAACCCGCGCGGCGGTGCCGTTGCCGCTGGTCACCGCGGCCATCGCCGAGCGCACGAACTCGAGGTGCGCCTTCTGGAACGGCAGGTCCGGCGCGTTTTCGTTGCGCGGCTGGAGCACGCCGCCGATCGAGTGGATCAGGCGCGGCTGGAGCGCCTTCTCGCCGTTGGCCAGGCGCGCGGCCTGCACGCACAGCTGCATGGGGTTGAGGTTCAGATAGCCCTGGCCGATGCCCATGCTGGGCGTCTCGCCCGGATGCCAGACCGGGTCCTTCTTGAAACGGCGGCGCTTGTAGGCGGTGTCGGGCACCAGGCCCGGCTTCTGGCCCGGAATCCCCAGATCGAAGATTTCACCCAGGCCGAACTGGCGGGCGACGGCGGCGATCTTGTCCGGCCCGATGGCCAAGGCGCACTGGTAGAAATAGATGTCGCAGGAGGTGGCGATGGCGCCGTGCAGGTTCTGCGCGCCGTGCGCCTCGTCGCAGTGCCAGACCCGTCCGCCCCAGGGCCAGGCCTTGCCGCAGACGTGGACGATGTTGGGGTCGTAGCCGTTCTCCAGCGCCGCCAGGGCGACCATGGTCTTGAAGGTCGAGCCGGGTGGAT
>JAQGII010000276.1 GCA_028291305.1 Caulobacteraceae bacterium | reverse complement strand
AGGTCTCGGCCGACCCCAAGGACGCCGCCGCCGGGATCAAGCTGACCGCCGCCCTGCGCGCGCTGGGCCGCTTCCAGGAAGCCTATGACGCCGCCGGCAAGGTGCTGGTGCTGCAGCCCAACAACATCGACGCCCTGTTGGAACAGGCCCGCGTGGCCATCGCCGACTCCCAGGGCTTCTTCGCCGTCGCCCCGGCGCGCAAGGTGCAGGCGCTGGCGCCCCGGGACTGGCGCGGCCCCGCCCTGCTGGCCGTGGGCCTGGAGCAGGCCGGCCGCATCCCCGAGGCCGTCGCCGCCCACCGGCAGGCCCTGGCCCTGGCGCCCGACAACCCCACGGTGCTGTCGAACGCGGCGATGTTCTATGCGGCCCAGGGCGACAAGGCCCAGGCCGAGACCCTGCTGCGCAAGGCGGTCGGGCAGCCCGACGCCGGGGTGCAGGTGCGCCAGAACCTGGCCATCGTCCTGGGGCTGGAAGGCAAGCTGGACGAGGCCGAGCAGTTGCAGCGCCAGGACCTGCCCCCCCAGGTCGTCGCCAACAACCTCGCCTACCTGCGGGCGGCGGCCGCGGCCCGCTAGACCTGACGCTTTCGCGCAGCCGCCTCGTCCCCCAATACCGTCATCCCCGGTACGTCGTCCGGGATGACGATGGACCGACTGAAGGATCAGCTAGTGGCTCTTCAGCGCGGCCGAGTGGCCCAGGGTGTCCTGCACGTGGATGCCGGCAGGGCCCAGGATGACGATGAACAGCACCGGCAGGAAGAACAGGATCATCGGCACGGTCAGCTGAGCCGGCAGGGCGGCCGCCTTCTTCTCGGCGGCGGACATGCGCAGGTCGCGGTTCTCCTTGGCCATGACCCGCAGGGCGTTGCCCAGCGGCGTGCCGTAGCGCTCCGCCTGGATCATGGCCGTCATCACCGACTTGACCCCCGGATAGTTGACCCGCCGGGCCATGCCCTCGTAGGCCAGCCGCCGCTCTGGCAGGTAGGACAGCTCGGCCACCAGCAGCGCCAGCTCCTCGGCCAGCTCCACCGAGCCTGAGCCGACCTCCTGCGACACCTTCTGCAGGGCCGCCTCGATCGACATGCCGGCCTCGACGCAGATCAGCAGCAGGTCCAGCGCGTCGGGGAACACCTGCACGATGCTCTGGCGCCGCTTCTGGGCCTTGTTGGAGAGGTAGATGTTGGGCGCGTAGAAGCCCAGGCCGAAGGCCAGGAAGCAGAGCGCCGCGCGCATGTTGGGCGGCAGGCCGAAGGTCTTCAGCCCGAACAGGTAGAAGGCCGCCAGCACGCCCATCACGAACGGGCTGACGAAGCGGAAGAAGTAGAAGGTGGAGACCGGCCTCGGCCCGCGGTAGCCGGCCTCGGCCAGCTTGTCGACGACCTTGGGGTCCTCCAGCAGGCGCGACAGCTGCAGCCGCTCGACCACCTTCTTGTAGAGGCCTTCGTCGGCGTGGCGCAGGCCGCTGCCCTTGAGCGCCTGGCGCGAACGGCGCTTGAGCTCCTCGCGCCGGTTGGCCACCGCCTTCATCCGGGTGTCCAGGGTGTCGCGCTTGGCCAGCGGCGCGGCCAGGGTCACCACGGTGGCGAAGGTCAGCACGCCCACGCCGGCGGTGAGGAAGTTGGTCGGGTCGGCGGAGAATTCGAGGATGTCCATGTGCAGGCGCCCGGCTGTCCGCTCAGAACTTGAAGTTGATCATCTTGCGCATCACCAGCACGCCGATGGTCATGATGATGGCGGCGATGGCCAGCAGCATGTGGCCGCGCGGATCGACGAACATGACCGTGAGGTACTTCGGCTGGGTCATGCTGATCAGGCCGCCGACCCCGGGCGGCAGGCAGGCGATCACCGCGGCCGACGACACCGCCTCGCTGGACAGCGCCTTGATCTTCTCGCGCATCATCCGCCGGCCGCGCAGCACCGCCGACAGGTTGCCCAGGGCCTCGCCGAGGTTGCCGCCGGTCTTCTGCTGGATGTTGAGCACGATGGCGAAGAAGCGCAGCTCGGGCGTCGGCATGCGCTCGTGCATCCGGTCCAGGCCCTGCTCGAGGGTGACGCCCATGGCCACGCCCTCGACCAGGCGGCGGAACTCGCCGGCCAGGGGCTCGGGGCATTCCTTGCCGATCACCTTCAGGCAGTCGTGCAGCGGCAGGCCGGAGCGCAGGCCGCGCACGATGATGTCCACCGCGTCGGGGAAGGACGAGCCGAACCTGGCGCTGCGCCGCTTGGCCAGCGCGCCGATGAACCACAGCGGAACCCCCGCGCCGCCGACGAAGCCCATCATCAGGGCCATGACCAGCTTCATGTGCAGGACCAGGGCCAGGGTCGCGACCACGAGCCCGAGCCCGCCCGAGCCCAGCCAGAAGGCCTTGGCGCTCAGCGTCAGGCCCGCCTGCCGCAGCTTGGCGGTGGCGTCGAAGGCGGCGGCGCGGCGCTTCTTCTCCTGCTCCTGCAGGGTGCGCAGGATCTGCTTGCGGCGCTGGCCGGCGTCGGCCTGGGCGCGGCCCGGCTGGCGCTGGACCCGATCGCCGCGGCCGCGCTGGACGATGGTCTGGGCCCGCTTGCGCGCCGCGCCGGCGCCGTTGGACGCGCCGCCCACCACCAGCCCCACCCCGGCTACCGAGACGAAGGCCAGGAGGCCCACCAGGATCAGCAGCATGTCGCCCATCGCCTACTCCGCCGCGTCCAGGGCGGCGGCCAGCTCGCCCTCCAGGTTGTAGTAGCGCGCGCGCTCCCAGAACCTCGGCCTGGCGATGCCGGTGGAGCGGTGGCGACCCAGGATGCGGCCGGCGGCGTCCTCGCCGGTGATGTCGTAGAGGAACAGGTCCTGGGTGATGATCACGTCGCCCTCCATGCCCAGCACCTCGGTGATGTGGGTGATGCGGCGCGAACCGTCGCGCAGGCGCGCGGCCTGGATGATGACGTCGACCGAGCCGGTGATCATCTCGCGGATGGTGCGCGACGGCAGGCCGTAGCCGCCCATGGTGATCATCGATTCCAGGCGGCTGAGC
>JAQGII010000267.1 GCA_028291305.1 Caulobacteraceae bacterium | reverse complement strand
GTCGACAGCGGCCGAGAGCATCTGGACCGCATGATCGCCTATGGCCCTAAGGACCTGTTCGACTACGCCCCGGCGGCCAAGGAGAACCTGGCCAAGGGCGGCATGTCCGTGTCGGAGATGTGCAAGGCCGCGGTGGAGCTTAGCGACAACACCTGCGCCAACCTGCTGCTCGACGCCGTCGGCGGCCCTCAGGCCCTCACCGCCTTCTGGCGCGCGACCGGCGACGCCGTCTCGCGCCTGGACCACAACGAGCCCCTGCTGAATCGCTCGCCGCCGGGCGACCCGCACGACACCACCACTCCCGCCGCCATGGCCGGCAACCTGCGCCGGCTGGTCCTGGGCAAGGCGCTGTCGCCGGCCTCGCGCGAGCGGCTGACGGACTGGATGATCGGCTGCCGGACCGGCGCCAATCGCCTGCGGGCGGGACTGCCCAAGAGCTGGATGATCGGCGACAAGACTGGCAACAACGGCAAGGACGCGACGGGCGACATCGCGGTCGCCTGGCCGAAACCCGGCGCGCCGGTGCTGATCTGCGCCTATACTCAGGGCGGCTCGCCGTCGGCGGACGCCCTGGACGGCGTCTACGTCGAGATCGGCCGCCTTGTCGGCCAACACCTGCACGCCTGAGGGCGGCTTGCTTTTCCCGGGCCTTTGCCCTATTCACGCCCCCTCTCGGAGCCGCCTGGCCAAAGGCATGCCATGGCGGCTCGTCATGCTATTTAGAGGACAGTCCTTTATCGGACTGCTGCGAAATGCCGAAGTTGAAGACGAAATCAGGCGCTAAGAAGCGCTTCAAGATCACTGCGTCCGGCAAGATCAAGGCCGGCGTGGCGGGCAAGCGGCACCGGTTGATCAGCCACAACGGCAAGTACATCCGGCAACAGCGCGGCACCAAGGTGCTGAATGCTTCCGACGCGAAGGTGGTTCACAAGAACTACCTCCCGTACGGCCTCTGACCCCCTGATCTTGAGAGCACACTGACATGGCACGCGTCAAAAGGGGCGTCACCGCCCACGCCAAACACAAGAAGGTCCTTGAGCAAGCCAAGGGCTTCTACGGCCGCCGCAAGAACACCATCCGCACGGCCAAGGCGGCGGTGGATAAGGCCGGCCAATACGCCTATCGCGACCGCAAGGTCCGCAAGCGCATGTTCCGTTCGCTGTGGATCCAACGCATCAACGCCGCGGCCCGCACCGAAGGCTTCACCTACTCGCAGTTCATCCACGGCCTGGATGTGGCCGGCATCGACATGGACCGCAAGGTCCTGGCCGATGTCGCGGGCGCCGACCCGGCTGCGTTCAAGGCCATCGCCGACAAGGTCCGCGCCGCGCTGGCTTAAAAGCATTGGGTTCCTGAACCCCCTGCTTGAAAGAGCCCTCCGGCCCGGCGCCGGAGGGCTTTTTGCTGATCGTTGGGCATTTTCGAAAGTCGATTTGGCATGACCGATCTCGCCTCCCTGGAAGCCGAACTGGCCGCCGCCGTAACCGGCGCGGCGGACCTGGCCGCGCTGGACGCCATCCGCGTCGCCGCCCTGGGCAAGACCGGCTCGATCTCGAACATGCTCAAGTCGCTGGGCTCGATGAGCCCGGACGAGCGCAAGACCGCCGGCCCGGCCATCAACGGCCTGCGCGACCGTATCGCCGCCCTGATCGCCGAGAAGAAGGCGGCGCTTGAGGCCCTGGCGCTCGAAGCGCAGCTGGCCAGCGAGCGGCTCGACCTGACCCTGCCCGCCCCCCCGCGCCGCAAGGGCTCGGTGCATCCGACCATGCAGGTGTTCGACGAACTGACCGCCATCTTCGCCGAGATGGGCTTCGCCGTGGCCGAGGGGCCCGACATTGAGGACGACTTCCACAACTTCACCTCGCTGAACTTCACGCCCAAGCACCCGGCGCGGGAGATGCACGACTCCTTCTTCTTCCAGCCCAACGACGCGGGCGAACGCATGCTCCTGCGCACCCACACCAGCCCCGTGCAGGTGCGGACGATGATGAGCCAAAAGCCGCCGATCCGCATCGTCGCGCCTGGCCGCACCTACCGTAAGGATTCGGACCAGACCCACTCACCGATGTTCCACCAGATCGAAGGCCTGGTGATCGACCGCGACATCCACATGGGCCACCTGAAGTGGACGCTGGAGACCTTCTGCCGCCGGTTCTTCGAGACCGAGGCGGTGGTCACCCGCTTCCGCCCGCACCACTTCCCGTTCACCGAGCCCTCGGCGGAGATGGACGTGCAGTGCGACCGGTCCGGCGGCTCCATCAAGATCGGCGAAGGCTCCGACTGGCTGGAGATCCTGGGCGGCGGGATGGTGCATCCTACCGTGCTGCGCAACTGCGGCCTCGACCCCGACGAATGGCAGGGCTTCGCCTTCGGCCTCGGCATCGACCGGCTGGGCGCGCTCAAGTACGGCATGCCCGACCTTCGCGACATGTTCTCCGGCGACGTCCGCTGGATCGACCACTACGGCTTCTCGGCCTTCGCCGCGCCGAATCCGGCGACGGGGCTGTCGTGATGGGCCAGGACTGGACGACCCTGGAGAGCTTCTCGTT
>JAQGII010000158.1 GCA_028291305.1 Caulobacteraceae bacterium | reverse complement strand
CGGCCGGCCTGCAGGCCGCCCTGGGCAGCGCCAGCGCCCGCCCCGCGGTGAGCGGCGCCGCCGGCGAGGCCATCTTCCGCCGCCATGCCCCGCGTCCGCGGCTGGTGGTGGTGGGCGGCGACCCGATCACCCTGACCATCGCCCAGCTGGCCGCCGACGCCGGCTTCGAGACCGCCCTGGTGCGGCCCAAGGGCCCCGCCGCCCCGCCGCCCCTGCCCGGGGTGCGCTATTTCCGCGGCGAGCCGGCCGAGGCCTTCGCCGCCCTGGAACTGGACGCCTGGACCGCCGTGGCCGTCGCCACCCACGACATCGACATCGACCACGACGCCCTGTGCGCCGTGCTGCCGTCGCCGGCCGGCTATGTCGGCGCCCTGGGCAGCCGGCGGCGGCTGCCCGAGCGGCTGGCCCGGCTGCAGGCCTCCGGACTGGAGGAAGCCGACATCGGCCGCCTGCACGCCCCCATCGGCCTGAACATCGGCGCCCGCTCGCCCTGGGAAGTGGCGGTCTCGGTGATCGCCGAGGTGATCCAGGCGCTGAAGGCGCAGGACGCCGCGCGCGCCTGGCCGCCCGCGTCCAGCGTCGCTTGAGCGGCTTCCACGCCATCGTCCTGGCCGCCGGCTCCGGCTCGCGGTTCGGCGGCGGCAAGCTGATGGCCCCCTGGCGCGGCGGGGCCCTGATCGACGGCGCGCTGGACAGCGCCCTGGCGGCGCCGGTGGAGGACGTGCGGGTGGTGGTCGGCGCCGACCCGGCCGTCGTCGCCCACGTCCTGTCGCGCTGCGCGGCGACCCTGGTCCAGGCGCCCGACCATGCGCTGGGCCTGTCCGCCTCGCTCAAGGCCGGCATCGCCTCCCTGCCGGCGGGGGCGACCGGCGCCCTGATCTTCCTGGGCGACATGCCGCTGGTCCCGCAGGGCCTGCTGCGGCCGCTGGTCCGGGCGGTGACCGACGGCGCCCCGGCGGCGGTCCCGGTGTGGGAGGGACGGCAGGGCCACCCCGCGGCGATCTCCAGCCGCCTGTTCGCCCAGGTCCTGGCGCTGCAGGGCGACCGCGGCGCCCGCGCGGTGCTCGACGGCCTCGGCGGCGCCCTGGTTCTGATCCCTGCGCCGGACGCCGGGGTCTTGCTCGACGTGGACCGGCCGGAGGACCTGCCGGAGTGACACTCCCTGCGTGGTGGAGGGGTTTGGCCGCCTCGCGGTTTCGGCTATTCAGGGCGGCAACCTCCAGGGGGACTGAACGGCATGGCGGATCGGATGCAGGCGGCCGAGGTCAGCGACGGCCTCATCCTGTTCGGCGGCAACGGCGACCTGGCCCTGCGCATGCTGTTCCCCTCGCTGTGCTTCCTCGAGGCGGAGGGCCTGCTGCCGGCCGGCCTGCCGGTGCTGGCCGCCGGGCGCTCGGCGATGGACGACGACGCCTTCCGCGCCCTGGTCCGCGCGGCGCTGGACAAGCGCGCCCCCGAAGTGGTGGCCAACGGGGCGGCCGACCGGCTGCTGGCCCGCACCCGCTACCTGGCCACCGACGTCACCCGGCCGGGCGACCTGGTCCGCCTGGGCGAGCGCATGGCGCAGATGAACATCGCCCGGCCGCTGTTCTACCTGTCGGTGTCGCCCAGCCTGTACAGCGCCATCTGCGGCGGCCTGCTGGCCGCCGGCCTGACCGGCGACGCGGCGCGGGTGGTGATGGAGAAGCCGATCGGCAAGGACCTGGCCTCGTCCAGGGTCATCAACGACCAGGTGCAGGCCGCCTTCAGCGAGGAGCGGATCTTCCGCATCGACCACTACCTGGGCAAGGAGACGGTGCAGAACCTGATCGCCCTGCGGTTCGCCAACACCCTGTTCGAACCGCTGTGGAACAACCTGACCATCGACCACGTGCAGATCACCGTCGCCGAAACGCAAGGGGTCGGCGACCGCTGGCCCTACTACGACGAGTACGGGGCCATGGGCGACATGGTGCAGAACCACATGATGCAACTGCTGTGCCTGGTGGCGATGGAGCCGCCGTCGGACTTAGCGCCGGACTCGGTGCGCAACGAGAAGGTCAAGGTGCTGCGCTCGCTGCGCCCGATCGGCCGGGCCGAGGTGGCGCACAATGTGGTGCGCGGCCAGTACGCCCGGGGCGTGGTCGGCGGCCAGCCGGCGGCCGGCTACGCCGAGGAGAAGGGCGCGCCCAGCGACACCGAGACCTTCGTCGCCATCCGCGCCCACATCGACAACTGGCGCTGGGCCGGGGTGCCGTTCTATCTGCGCACCGGCAAGCGGCTGCCCGACCGCGACACCGAGATCTTCATCCAGTTCAAGGGCGTGCCCCACTCCATCTTCCAGGGCGAGAGCCAGGCCGACATGCAGCCCAACCAGCTGTTGATCCGGCTGCAGCCGGAGGAAGACATCGTCCTGCGCCTGATGAACCAGGCGCCGGGCCAGTCCTTGGACGGCATGCGGCTGGAGAGCCTGCCGCTGAGCCTCAGCCTGAAGAATATCCACAAGATCCCGACCCGGCGGCGCATCGCCTACGAGCGGCTGCTGCTCGACGCCCTGAACGGCAACTCGACCCTGTTCGTGCGCCGCGACGAGGTGGAGAAGGCCTGGGAGTGGGTCGACGGGGTCAACGACGCCTGGCGCCGCTCAGGCCTCACGCCCAAGCCCTACGCCGCCGGCTCCTGGGGCCCGGCCGGCGCCTTTGCGCTCATCGAGCGCGCGGCTC
>JAQGII010000171.1 GCA_028291305.1 Caulobacteraceae bacterium | reverse complement strand
TCAGGGCGGAGAACAGGGTCGAAGCGCCGCGCGGCCGGGGCAGGCGCGTCAGCGGCCCCGCGGCGGCCCGCCAGGCGGGGTTGGCGGCCAGGATGCGCCCGTCGGCGCTGACCACGGCCGCGGGTTCGGCCAAGGCGCCCAGCAGGGGCCCAAGATCGGAGGCGGGCTCGGGCGCGCCGTTGTGGCGGAAGGCGAACAGGCCGAGGACAGCGACTCCGGCCAGGCCGGCCAGCAGCATCAGGCCGCCGCCGGTGGCCGGCCCCGCGCGCACCGCCGGATAGGCGGCGGCCAGGAGGGCGCCGACGAAGAACACGCCGCCGGCCAGCACCCAGAGGTCCAGGCGGCGGGCGGGCTTGAGCCCGGTCTTGGCGTCGATCTCTTCAGCCATGACCCTTGCGCTCACCGGCTGCCCTGCGAATCATCGCCCGATCATAGGTCAAAGCGCGCGCCGGCCCTAAACAGCGCCGTCTAGCGGTGCGCCCGCGCCCGCCGCCGGCTGGCGCTGAGCACAAAGCCGATCACCTTGGCCACCGCCTCGAAGTGCTCGCGCGGGATGCTCTGGTCCAGTTCGACCGTGGCGTAGAGGGCGCGGGCCAGGGGCGGATCCTCGATCACCGGCACATTGTTGGCCTCGGCCACCTCGCGGATCTTCAGCGCCAGGCTGTCGATGCCCTTGGCCACGCACAGGGGCGCGGGCGCCTCCTTGGTGTCGTAGAGCAGGGCGACGGCGTAGTGGGTGGGGTTCATCACCACCACGGTGGCCTTGGGCACGTTCTTCATCATCCGTCGCCGGGCGCGGTCCATACGGATCTGCTTTTGCTTGGCGCGAACGTGCGGGTCGCCGTCGGCCTGGCGCCCCTCCTCCTTGATCTCCTCGCGGCTCATCTTCATCCGGTGCGCGAAGCGCTGGCGCTGCCAGATCCAGTCGCCCAGGGCCCCCACCCCCATCGCCCCCAGCACCGACATGAACAGTGCCTTCAGCACGTCGAACATGAACGGCAGCATCCGCTCGGGATCGACCAGGGTCAGGGCCGCCAGGTCGCGCTGGTGCGGCTTCAGCGTGTTGTAGCTGATGACCCCGATCACGAGGAACTTGAGCAGCGACTTGAAGAAGTTGGCGAGCCCGTCCAGGCCGAACACCCGCTTAAAGCCGGCCATGGGGTTCAGCTTGCTGGCGTCGGGCTTGATCTTGTCCGGGGCCCACAGAAAGCCGGTCTGGATCAGGTTGCCGAACGCCCCGGCCACCCCGGCGGTCAGCAACAAGGTCATGACGATCGGCATGGCTATGCCCAGGGCCATGCGCATGACCGCGATGCCGCCGTTGTTCTCCAATTCGAAGTCGGCGGGGTGGGCGAGGAACGGGGTGAGGTCCCGCATCAGGCCGCGCGCCATCGGCCCGCCCATCATGAGCAGGAGCGCCGAGACCGCGGCCAGCGAGGCCCACTGCGGCAGGTCCGGAGTCTTGGGGACGTCGCCCCGCGCGCGCGCCTGCTCCAGCCGTTTGGAGGTGGCGTCTTCTGTCTTTGAGTCTGGATCTGTGTCTTCAGCCATGCCGCGGGCCTAGCTGAACTGCTGCAGGAACAGCTGGTAGTGCTGCAGCCAGACCACGCCGATCAGCCCGACGGAGAGCATGAACACCGACAGTCCCAGGATCACGCTCAGCGGCGACGCGGCGAAGAAGATCTGGAACTGCGGCATCAGCCGGCCGATCAGGCCGGTGGCGACGTTGAACACGACCGAAAACACGATCACCGGCGCCGACAGCTGGACCCCCAGGGCGAGGGACTCGGTCACCGTCTTGAGCGCCATCAGGGCCGCGTCGCTGATCTGCACCGGCTTGGTCGGCGGAAACAGGGTGTAGGAGCGCGCCATGGCGCCGATGAACAGGTGATCCAGGTTGGTGGCGAAGATCAGGGCGACCCCCACCAGGCCCAGGAAGCTGGCCAGGGTCGCCCCCGGCTGGGCTTCGGCGGGGTTGGCGGTCTGGGAGAAGGCCAGGGTGGTCTGGATGGCCATGATCTCGCCGGCCACATCCAGGGCCGACTGCAAGAGCCGCATGAGGCCGCCCAGCATCAGGCCGATGAACAGCTCCTTGAACACCTGCCCGCCCATGTCGCCCAGGCCGGCGGGCATCGCCGGCAGGGTCGGCCCGGCGATCGGTCCCAGGCACAGGCACAGCATCAGGGCGAGGGCCAGACGGACGCGCGGGGGCACCACGGTCTCGCTGATCGCCGGCAGCAGCATGATCATCGCCCCGACCCGCACGAAGATCAGGCCCGCGTGATAGACGTTGACCGGCAGGCCGAGGAAGGAAGCCATCGCTCGCTACATGCCGGCGATGCGGGCGGCGATGCGGGCCATGAACCCGGCCATCAGGGCGCCCATGAACGGCAGGAGCAGCAGCAGGGCCAGGAACACCGCCAGGATCTTGGGGGCATAGACGAGGCTCGCTTCCTGGATCTGGGTCAGGGCCTGGAAGAAGCCGATCAGCACCCCGACCACCAGGCCCACCAGCAGGATCGGCGTGCACAGTTGCAGCGTCAGCCAGATGGCCTCGCGCGCCACGTCCAACACCTCGGCCTCGCTCATAGAATCACTCCGGCTGACGCCCGACTATAGTTCAGGCCCCCGCCCTCGGCAGGCGGCGGCCGCGAACGAAGGCTAGTCTGAGTCGGAAGCGGCGCCGTCGACCAGGATCAGGTCCCGGTCCAGCCCACCCTCGCGCAGCGCCTGGGCCTGAGCCCTGAGCCTGGGCGTATTCGGGGAATTCGCACCGGGGCGCCGCCTGCTCGGCGGTGTCGAACTCGACGATGACGATGGCCTGGGGCGCCCAGCAGCCACTTTCGGCCATCGTGCCTAGATGCCCATCCGCATGATCTCCTGGTAGGCCGTGATCACCTGGTCGCGCACGGCCATCACGGTTTCCAGGCTGGCCTGGGCGGACGACAGGGCGGTGGCCACGTCGACCAGCTGGGCCTTGCCCTGCACCTGGGCGGCCATCTGCTTTTCGGCGTTGTGCGACGTCTGCACCGCGTCGCTGATGGCGTTTTGCACCAGGTCGCCGAAGCTGGACCCGTTGGAGATGAACTTGGCCTCGCCCCCGGTCGCTCCGGCGCCCGCGGCGTTCTGGGCCGCCGAATAGGCCTTGATCACGGATGACGGATCGATCATCGCCCGGCCCCTAGCGGCGGATCAGGTCGAGGGTGCGCGTGTCCATGCTCCGCGCCGTCTCGATCACGCTGATGTTGGCGTCGTAGGACCGTTGGGCCTCGCGCATGTCCAGCGCTTCGACCATCGGTTCGATGTTGGGCATCTTCACATAGCCCTTGGCGTCCGCCGCGGGGTTGCCGGGCTGGAACTCCTGGCGGAACGGGGTCTGGTCCTGTTCGACCCGGGCCATCGCCACGCCCTTGACGCCGCCCTCCATCATCTTGGTCTGGAACACCGGCGTCTGGCGCCGATAGGGATCGCCGCCGGCGG
>JAQGII010000132.1 GCA_028291305.1 Caulobacteraceae bacterium | reverse complement strand
ATCGCCATCAAGGAACTGCGCGCCGACGGCGGGATGGTGGCCAACGAGCTGCTGATGCAGTTCCAGGCCGACATGCTCGGCCTGCCCGTGGTGCGCCCGGAGGTGTCGGAGACCACCGCCCTAGGCGCCGCCTACGCCGCCGGCCTGGCGGTCGGCGTGTGGCCGGACCTCGAGGAGGTGTCCGCCCATTGGAAGGCGCACCAGCGGTGGACGCCGAACATGCCCGAGGCCCGGCGCGCCAGCCTCTACGCCAGCTGGAAGAAGGCGGTTGGCCGGTCGTTCGACTGGGCCATCTGAGCACCGCCACGGCGTGCAGGGGGGTGATCGCGCCCCGCCGTCCCGGCCGCCGCGCCTTAATCTGGCCGTTGTTTGGGCAAAATCGCCAGCTCGCTTTGCTCGCGGCGCCCATCCCGTGACCAGACAAGTCGTGTAATCGAATCCGTCATATTTCGGTTTGACTCGGATTGTATCGGCGCCGTCCTGTATCGGAACCGGGCGATACGGATATTTCCTTATCCTCCAAAAATAGAGACTGACACTAACCTGACGGCGTCTTTCGCCGTCGGGGGGAGAAGCAGTGTCAAAACACAAGTTCAATAAAGAGGAGGAAATAACAACGATATCTCAAATTTAGACGAGGGGAATTGCCTTGAAGCTTCTGGTGACGACGGTCAGCATGCTGGCCCTTATGAGTGTCGAATCCGTCGCGCACGCGGAGGACGCCGGTTCGAGCAGCGCATCGGTCGAGGCGGTCATCGTCACCGGCACGCGGTCCACGTCCAGGACGGTCACCTCCAGCATGGCGCCCATCGACGTGCTGCCGGCCACGGAGTTGCTGAAGAGCGGCAAGCAATCCCCGCGCGACCTGATCGCGACCCTGGTCCCCTCGGCGACCACTTCCTCAAGCGGCGCCGGCGCCAGTTTCGCGGTGAAGACAGTTTCCCTGCGCGGCCTGGACGCCGACCAGACCCTGGTGCTGATCAACGGCAAGCGCCGGCACAACACCGCCATCCTGTTCGTCAACGGCACGACGCAGAACGGTCAGTCGCCGCCGGACCTGGACCTGATCCCCTCCAGCGGCATCGACCACATCGAAGTGCTGCGCGACGGCGCTTCCGCCCAATACGGCTCCGACGCCCTGGCCGGGGTCATCAACATCATCCTCAAGAAGCAGCCGGAAGGTGGGTCGGTCAGCCTGCTGGGCGGCAAGACGTTCGACGGAGACGGCCTGACGGAACAGGGTTCCGGCAACATCGGCCTCGGCTGGGGCCACGGCGGCGCCCTGAACCTCAGCCTGGACCTGCGCTCGTCGGACTTCACCAACCGGGGCCAGCCGTACACGGGCGTCTTCTTCCCGCTGGTCAACGGCGCGCCCGATCCGCGCGAGAAGACGGTCGACCGCAACATCAACCATCCGGGCCAGCCGGCCAGCCAGCTCTATGCCTTCGGTTTCGACGCCTATCATCCGGTGGGGGATGGCGCGGAGGCCTACGCCTTCGGCACCGCCACCAGTCGCGACACCCGCGCCTGGCTGACCCCGCGCCTGCCCGGCAACATCTCGAATATCGTGCAGGTCTACCCCCTGGGCTATTCGCCCCAGCTGCGCCTGCTGGACCACGACTTCCAGGAAACCATCGGCTTCAAGGGGCGCGAGCTGTTCGGCTTCGATTACGACCTGTCGACCAGCTATTCGCAGGACAACGTCGACTATCGGGAAAACTCGCTCAACGTCTCGATGGGTCCGGCCAGCCCGACGCGCTTCTATCTCGGCACCCTCAGGACCGACGAATCGACCACCAATTTCGACCTGACCCGGTCGATCGGCTGGGGCCTGTTCGCCAAGCCGCTGTTCCTGGCCGCCGGCGCCGAGTATCGCTGGGACTCCCTGACCATCGTGGCCGGCGATCCGGCCTCCTACATCGACGGCAAATATGTCGCCCCGGCCGGCCAGCCCAACGCCGGCTCGATCACCCAGGCCGGCGCCCAGGGCGTCAGCGGCTTTCCGCCCTTCTCCGCCGGCAGGTTCACGCGCAACAACGTCTCGCTCTATGTGAACGGCGAACAGCCGATCATCGACAGCTGGGAAATGTCCCTGGCCGGGCGCTACGAGCACTATTCCGACTTCGGCGATGCGGTGACCTACAAGGTCTCCACCCGCTATGAGCCGATCCATGGCTTCGCCCTGCGCGGCACCGTGTCCAGCGGCTTCCGGGCGCCGTCGCTGCAGCAGGAGCACTACGCCTCGGCCTCGACCATCGGCGTGAAGCTGCCCGGCGACGCGACCACGTCGCTCTATCCGGTGCAGCTGCTGCCCCCGGACACCGCCGCGGCCCAGGCCCTGGGCGCCACGCCGCTGCGCCCGGAGAAATCGACCAACTATTCGGTGGGCTTCGTCATGCAGCCGATGTCGCGCATGAACGTCACGGTCGACCTCTACCAGATCGACATCACCGACCGCATCCTGCAGACCGGCAGCCTGGGCCCGGCGGTGGCGGTTTCCAACGCCCTGCGCTCGGCGGGACTGAACCCGCAGCAGGCGGTGTTCTACTATACGAACGGCGCCGACACCCGCACGACGGGCCTCGATTTCGTCGCCGACTACGCCCGCGACTTTGGCGCGGCGGGGCTGTTCCGCTGGACCTTCTCGGCCAATTTCAACAACACCAAGTTCCTGCGCATCGAGCAGCCGCCCGCGGCCCTGGCCGCCGCCGGCCTGGTGCTGATCGACCGGGTGCGGGTCGGCGACTTCACCGTCGGCAACCCCCGCGAGAAGTTCATCTTCTCCACCAACTGGCAGATCTGGCGCCTGGACAGCACCCTGCGTCTGACCGGCTACGGCGGCGTGACGCAGACGGCCTCGGTCGCCGCCGGCGGCCCGGCGTTCGACGAGCAGGTCTCGCCGGCTATGATCGTCGATCTCGACAGCACCCTGAAGATCACCGATCGGCTGTCGCTGACCCTCGGCGCCAACAACCTGCTCAACAAATACCCAAACGTCGTCATGCCGGCCAACCGCGGGGCCACTTCCTTTACCTACAGCAACCAGTACTCCCCCTACGGGATCAGCGGCGGTTTCTACTACACGCGCCTCAGCTACAAATTCTGATGGCAGATGCGTCCCGGCGGCCCACGGCCGTCGGGGCCCCTTAGTTCCGCGGAGTTCCGTACATGTCCCAAGACAAGAAGCGCGGCCTGAGCCGCCGCAGCCTGTTCTCCCTCACCGGCGGCGCCGCGCTGGCGCCCCTGGCCGCGGCGATCCCGCAGGCCCCGGCCGGCGCCCAACCTGCCGTTCAGGGAACGCACGTCACCGTCTCCCGCGGCACCAACATCGCTCCGGCGGTCTCGCCCGACGGCAAGACCGTGGCCTTCGACCTCTATGGCGTGCTGTGGCTGCTGGACATCGGCGGCGGGCCGGCGCGGCGGTTGACCGACGATTTCGGCGACGTCGCCATGCCCGACTGGTCGCCCGACGGTCAGACCCTGGTGTTCCAGTCCTACCGCAGCGGCGGTTTCCAGTTGTGGACCGTTCGCCGCGACGGCGCAGGCCTGAAGCAGCTGACCTCCGGGCCGTTCGACTGCCGCGAGCCGCGTTTCGCGCCCGACGGCAAGCGCATCGCCTTCTCCTCCGACCGCACCGGCAGCTACGGCCTGCATGTCCTGGACCTGGCGACCGGGGCCATCTCCACCCTGGCGGACACCGCCAGCGAGGAATACGAGCCGGCATGGTCGCCCGACGGGACGTCGATCGCTTTTGTCAGCGACAAGACCAAGGTCGAGGTAGTCGAGCTGGCCTCGGGGGGGCGGCGTACGGTGGCCGCGATCGCCGGCCCGGGCTCCGATCCGCTGGCGCAGTCCGAGGTGCGCAGCCCGGCCTTCACCGCCGACGGCAAGGGCGTGGTCTACACCTTGATCTCCCCCGGCGTGACCACGCTGATGCTGGACGGCAAACCCATGGTCGCGGGCCAGGACGTCTTCCCCTTTCGCGTCACCTGGCTGTCCGCCGACGAGTTCGTCTACGCGGCCGACGGCGAGATCCGCCGCAAGCGCCTCGGCGGCGGGGCCCATCGGGCCATCGCCTTCTCCGCCACGGTCCCCGTGTCCAAGCCCGTCTATGCGCGCCGCCGGACTCGCTACGACGACTTCACGCCCAAGCCCGTCATCGGCATCGGCAGCCCGGCGCTGTCGCCGGACGGCAAGACCGTGGCCTTCCGCGCGCTCAACGACATTTGGCTGATGCCCCTCGGCGGCCGGCCGCAACCGGTGACCAAGGACACGTTCCACAAGTCCGACCCAGCCTTCTCCCCGGACGGCAGGTGGCTGTCCTATTCCACCGACCGCGGCGGCAAGCTGGACATATGGCTGCGGGAGCTGGCCACAGGGCAGGAGCGCCAGCTCACCCATCTGCCCGACGCGGCGGTGTCCGGCAGCTGGTCGCGCGACGGCAGCCTGATCGCCTTCCTCGACCAGAACGGAGCTGTCTATACGGTGCAGGTCGACACCGGCGCCGTGCAGAAGATCCACGGCCCCCTGTGGGAGCCGGGCCGTCCGACCTTCTCGCCCGACGGCAAGGTGGTCGCCCTGGCGGCGTTCAAGCCCTATTCCGGGCGTTACCGCGAAGGCCTCAGCGAAATCCTGACCATCGATCGCACGACGGGCGAAGCCGCCTACGCGCCGGTGGCCGAGCACCGCTCGATCGGCACCCGCGGCGACGACGGGCCGCACTGGTCGCCGGACGGCAAGTCGATCGCCTATGTCCTGGGCAGTCTCCTGTGGACCGCGCCCGTTGACGTCCGTGGTCGGATCACTGGCAAGCCGACCAAGCTCAACGACGAGGTCACCGACTCCCCGTCCTGGAGCGGCGATTCCGCCTCGCTGCTCTACCTGTCCAACGGCAAGCTCAAGCTGATCGCCGCCAAGGGCGGCGCCCCGCTGACCATCCCGGTCCCGCTGACCTGGACCCAGGCCAAGCCGCCGGGGCGCACCGTCATTCGTCTGGGGGGCCTTTGGGCCGGGCGCGGCCCCGAAGTGCTGCGCGACGTGGACGTCGTCATCGAAGGCGGCAAGATCGCGGCGGTGGCCCCGCATGGCGGCAAGGCGCCGCCGACGGGCGTCAAGTTCGTCGACGCGTCCAGGCTGTTCGCCATTCCCGGCCTGATCGACATCCACAACCATCGCCAGATGCAGGGCTATTCCTACGGCGACCGCTGCGGGCGCCTGTGGCTGAGCTTCGGCGTCACCACCACCCGCTCGCCGGGCAGCCCGGCCTATCACGGCGTGGAGGAGCGCGAGGCGATCGGCGCCGGCCTGCGGATCGGGCCGCGCTATTTCACCACCGGCGAGGCCATCGATGGCTCGCGCATCTACTACAACTTCATGCGGCCGGTGACCGAGGAAGGCCAGTTGGAGCTGGAGCTGCAGCGGGCGGACGCGCTCGGCTATGACATGATGAAGTCCTATGTCCGCGCGCCCCTGCAGCAGCAGAAGTTCGTCGCCGAATGGGGCCACAAGCGGGGCATCCCCACCACGTCTCACTACCACTACCCGGCGCTCAACTTCGGGCTGGACCAGATGGAGCACCTGGGGGCCACCAGCCGGTTCGGCTATTCGCGCACGCTCAGTCCCGCCGGCGCCGGGTACGAGGACGTCATCAGCCTGTTCGCCCATGCCGGGGCCCGGCGCACGCCGACGCTGTTCCAGGCCGCCCCCATGCTGGCCGACGACCCCGATCTGGCCGACGATCCGCGCATCCTGGCGCTGTACCCGTCCTGGGAACGGGCCAAGCTGATCGGCCGCACCAACGCCGCCAAGGCGTCAGACACCGCGGCGCAGGCCGTTCTCAAGCTCTGCGTCGAGCAGATCCGCGACATGCTGCGCAGCGGCGGCAAGGTCACCGCGGGCACCGACTCCCCGATCGACCTGAACTGCATCAGCCTGCACATGAACCTGCGGGGCATGGTGAAATACGGGGTTTCTCCCTATGAGGCGCTGCTCACGGCCACCCGGTTCAATGGCGAATTCCTCGAAGCGCCCCTGGGCGTCCTCGAACCCGGCGCCATGGCAGACATCGCCATCGTCGAAGGCGATCCTCTGCATCGCATCGAGGACGCGGCGAAGGTGCGCATGACCGTCCTCGGCGGCGTGGTGCACACGGTCGAGGAGCTGGTCGCCCCCTTCGCCGCGACAGCGCGCGCCGGACAGGACCACCCCCACAGTCCCATGCTGCCGCCGGTCAAGATGGCCCGCGCCAACGACCGCTTCTGGTGGCACGACGCCGACTACGTGGAGAGCGGCCGACACGCCTGCTGCGCCGACGTGTTCTCCCTGGGCGCTTTCCGCAAAGCTCCAGCCGGGCGCCGGCAGTTCCACGCCACGGCCGTGACCTGAAGGCGCCCAGGTCAGGCGCGCGGCCGGCTCGCGATCATTTCGCACCCGCGGGCGGCGCGTCGATGGTCAGCGGCTGCAGCCCCTGGCTGTTGGTCGGCATGTCGGCCTGTCCGGCCGGGTAGCCGTTCGCCGCGAGGATGTCGGCGGTGATCTCGGCGCTCGCGGTCAGCCCCAGGACGCCCGGGGTGTCGAGCGGCATCGAGGTCCTGATCCGCGCCGCGAGGGCGGCGACCGACTGGTTGGTCCAGTTGCCGAGGAACCGCCCGCCGACCAGGGGAGGCGCGACGTCGAGGCCTTCCATCGAGGCGCCGTGGCAGCGCGCGCAGTGGGTTGCGTAGAGCTCGGCGCCCCGCTCCGCCTGCGCCTTGCTGTAGACACCGGTCGAGGCGCCCCCGCCGGTCTGCGCTAGCGCCGCGCACGAGAGGGCCAGGGCGACCGCGCCGCAGGAGATCCCGGCGAGCCGTTTCATCGAAATCCTCCTTATGGTCAGGCCTTAGGCAGCCTGAAGGCCACCAGCTCCGCCGAATAGCTGCCGCCGCCGATCGCCAGGACGATATATTGCACGCCGCCCAGCATGTAGGTCATCGGGCTTCCCGTCTGCGGCGCGGGCAGGAACACGGCGCCCTTCTCCGCCCCCGTCGCCTTGTCGTAGGCGCGCAGCATCGCGCCCCGCTTGCCGGTCGGCGTGGTGAAGAAGCCCGCCTCGCCGCAGATCACCAGGGTCTTGGTCGCCAGCGTGCCCAGGAGCCCGGGGCGTCCGGTGCGGGGGAGCTTGAGCCCCTTGAGCGCGGGATGGTTGCGCACCTCGTCCGGCGTCTCGCCATGCGCGATCTGCCAGGCGATCTCCCCCTTGGAGAGGTCGATGGCCGTGATCCTGCCATAGGGCGGCTTCATGAGCGGCAGGCCCTGGACCTGCAGCACGCCCGGCCGGAAGGCTCCGCGCGCGACGGGCTTCTCGCCCGGCGGCGGATTGCCCCGCGTGTTCACATAGTCGAAGTCCGAACGCTGGGGATTTTTGTTCTGGGCGGCGCTGTCGACGTCCGCCTCGGTCTTCGAATAGATGTAGAGGATGTGGCTTTCAGGATCGTAGGACCCGCCCGGCCAGTTGGCCCCGCCGGTGGCGTTGGGCGCCGTCAGCGTCCCCCATGTCCCGTCCGCGCTCCATACGGAGGCCGGCGTGAACAGCGGTCCCATCCTGTAGTTCTTGACCAGTTCCAGCGCCTCGGCGCGCAGGGCGGGGGTGAAGTCGATCAGGTCGTTCTCGGTGATCCCCTGCACGTCGTAGGCCGGCGGCTTGCTGGGGAAGGGCTGGGTCGGCGAATACCATTCGCCCGGTACGTCGCCCTTGGGCACGGGCCGTTCGCGGATCGGCCAGATCGGCTTGCCGGTCGTGCGGTCCAGTACATAGAGGAAAGACTGCTTGGTCGGCTGCGCCAGCGCCTTGACCATCTTGCCGCCCACGGGGATGTCGCAGAGGATCGGTGCGCAGGGGATGTCGTAGTCCCACAGGCCGTGGTGCACGGTCTGGAAGTGCCAGCGCCGCACGCCGGTGTGCAGGTCGACCGCGACGATGCTTTCGCCGAACAGGCCGGCGCCGCGCCGGAAGCCGCCGTTGAAATCCCCAGTGGGCAGTTCGACGGGCAGGTAGGCGAGGTTGAGCTCCTCGTCGGCCGAGATCTGGGCCCAGACGCCGGCGTTGCCGATCTGGTCGGTGCCGTCCAGCCAAGTGTCGTAGCCGAACTCGCCCTTGCGCGGGATGGTGTGGAAGATCCACAGCCGCTGGCCGGTCCGGACGTCGAAGCCGCGGACGTAGCCCGCCACGTTATGGTGGTGTTTCGGCGCGTTGCCGACGCTGTGCGCGGCGCCGACGATCACCACGTCCTTGGCGACGCAGGGCGTCGCGTGCAGACCGATGTCGTCGTTGAGCGGACCGATCTCCTGGTCATCGTTCTGCTTGAGGTCGACGATGCCGTCTTCGCCGAAGCCGGCGATCGCCAGGCCGGTCCTGGCGTTGAGCGCCACCAGCCGGTAGCCGGGCGTGACATAGAGGATGCGTTCCTCGGCGCCGTCGGTCCAATAGGCGAGGCCGCGGCCCGATAGCTTGCGCGGCGCGGCGTCGGCGCGCGCGCCTTCGTCCAGCCGGTGCATCCACAGCAGCTCGCCGGTCGCGGCGTCCAGGGCGACCACGTCGCGGCGCGTGCCCACGGTGGTGTACATCACCCCCTTGATCACCAGCGGCGTGCTCTGGAGGTTGAATTCGGGGCGGCTGCCGAAGGCGTCCGGCTTGAAGCGCCAGGCGACCTCGAGGTCGTTGAAATTGTCCGCGTTGATCTGGGCGAGCGGGGAGTAGCGGGTGTTGGCGAGGTCGCCTGCATAGCTGCGCCAGTCGGTGTTGGCGGGGGCGGCGATGCTCTGCGCACGCGCGAGGGCGCTCCTAGCCCACAGATAGGCGACCAGCGGAACGCCAAGCAGCGACCTGCGCGAAAATGCCGACATCCCATTCCTCCCTTGGCTTTTTTCCAAGGCTTAGCCTTGCCCGGCGGCCCGCGCCAGCGCGCCGCGAGAAATAAGGTTGGGGTCTTTTTGAGATCGGCTTGCGACGGGGCCGCCCAACTCCGCTCGGTCCGCCGGCTTGGCGTCGCGGGGGCCGCCGCCTGGCTGCCCCCTCCCAATGGCTAATCCTTATGGGTAACTCAGCTTATAGGCGAATTTTCATCTTTGATTGCGAAGCTGTCATGGTGAGTACCGATTAAGCTTCAGCGAAGGCTACGATTTATACTTAAGAAATACTTAATGGCTAAGGGCCGGGCCGGCTCACGCGCCAAACAGGGAGTGCGACCCCATGGCAGAGAATGCTGCCGCCATCTTACCGGGGGATGTGGTCCGCATGGACCAGAAGACCTTGTTGACGACATACCGTCATGAGGCGTCCGAACACCGTCGCATATTGTTCGAACGCGGCTCCGGTCTTTGCCCGACCTGGCAGAATTTCACGAAATTCCTGACCGATCTGGGGCCCGCCCCGAGCACGGACCACCTGGCCACCCGCCTGGCGGCGGGAGACCTGACCTATGGGCCGGGCAAGGTGGCCTGGATCCATCGCGACCGTCAGCCGGTCCTGGTCGATCCCCTGGCCTCGATCCGGCAGGCTCCCCCCGAGAGCCACAGTCAGCGGCTGATCATCCGCGGCACGCCGGTCGAACACACCGCCCTGGCGCGCCTTCTGGGCGTACCCTTCGACGCCATGGCCGTGGCGCTGCGCAACAAGGTCTCGCCGGAGGCGCTGTTGCAGCAGGCCTCGATCGCCAAGACCCTGATGCAGGCCGAAACTCCGTGGCTCGCGTCCGAACGGCGCGAGGCCTTCCTGATGGCCTATCGCATGTGGCACATGCAGGTCCGGCCGAACTACGCGGCCGTGGCCACCCCCGCCTTCCTGTTCATCTACAGCGCCCTGCCCAACATGCTGAAGCTGAAGCGCTCGCTCACCGATCTGGACCTGTGGGACCCGCCCACCGTCAGGGGCAAGAACGAGCGCCGCGACCACGACCTCTGGCGGCGCTATTGCGAAGCCATGGCCCGGGTCGAATCCGCCCGCGTGGACTGTTCGATCTCCAGGCACTTCTCGCTGACCAGCGAGTTGCAGCCGATGTGGGATCGCATCCGGGCCGCCGAAGAGCGCTACCGCACCGCGGACTCGTGACGGTCACCCTGTCTTCCAGCTTCGGGTGAGTTCGGAGCGGAACCGCGCGAGCACAGCTTCATCGGCAGGACGCCAGTAGACAGGCGCTGAGCCGCAGGGTGGACTTCATCGGGGCGGCCATTGGCGACGGCCCAGGTCGTTAGCCAACGTCTTCGCCTGTTGTTCACGAGATATCCGCCGTCGGGACAAGATGTTTTCGACCATCTTGTCCGGGCAATGTCGGGTTTTCGACGCTGTTGTCATGTTCATACTTGGCAGTATCGGCGCCTGAATGGGAAATATTGTCGACTTTGTGAACCTTCCGCCCCCGGTGTTAGTATTAACAGCGCGCCGAGCGAATTCAGCCCGGGTGATGACAGGAGGGAACGATGTTGCGTCTTTCCACCAGCGCCGCTGCTATTGGTCTCGCAGCGGGCATGCTTGCCCCTGCCGTGATCGCCGCCCCTGTTCCCCTCAACGACGCGCAACTCGACGCCGTCGTGGCCGGGACCCGGTTCGCCGTCGTCAGCCAAGTGGCCGATCAGAGCGGCGTCGCTCCCGTCACCGATCCGCTGCTGGTGAATGCCTGGGGGCTTTCCCAAGCGCCCGGAGGCCCCCTCTGGGTCGCCAACAACGGCACCGATACGTCGACGCTCTACAACAACACCACCTTCGCCAAGAACGCGCTGGTCGTGGAGGTCCCCGGGGCGCCGACAGGTACGACCTTCATCGGGATCAACGGAGCCTTCAACGTCACCAGCGCCGGCAAGACCGGCCGGACGGCCTTCGCCTTCGCCACCGAGAGCGGCCAGATCGAGGGCTGGAACCCGACCGTCGATGCGACCCACGCCATAGTGGCGGTGGACGAATCCGCCAGCGGCTCGATCTTCAAGGGCCTGACGCTGGCGATGAGCGGCGCTTCGCCCCGGCTGTTCGCGGCCGACTTCGCCCACGGCGTCGTTAGCGTCTACGACGCCAGCTACGCGAAGATCGACAGCTTCACCGATCCGAAGCTGCCGCCCAACTACGCCCCGTTCAACGTGCAGGCCCTGAACAACCAGCTGTACGTCACCTTCGCCAAGCGGGAACCGGGCGCCACGGACGAAATCGCCGGCCAGGGCCTGGGCTTCGTCGACGTGTTCGACACCGACGGCCATCTGATCCGCCGGCTGGTGCAGCACGGCCAGCTGAACGCCCCCTGGGGCCTGGCGATCGCTCCGGCCAGCTTCGGCAAGTTCGCTGGCGCGCTCCTGGTCGGCAACTTCGGCGACGGCCGGGTCAATGCCTACGATCCGAACACCGGCAACTACATCGGCGTGCTGCGGGACGACCAGAACCGGGTCGAGATCGATGGCCTGTGGGCGCTGCGCACGGGCCCCAACGGAACGATCACCTTCTCGGCCGGTCCGGCCGAAGAGAGCCACGGCCTGCTGGGATCGATCGTGCCGACAGCGGCCACCTGGGGCGCCGACGAGGTCGTCAGCCTCGCTGAGATGCGAGGCCATTGAGCCGGCCGGGCGCGGGGATGGCCGGGCGGCCTCCCGCAATCTCGGGTGTCGCGGCGGCCGCAATCCTGGCCGCCGCCGTCCTTGCCCCCTCCGCCGGGCAAGCCAAGGCCGTGCGCAGCCTGCTTGAACTGCGCAACGAGGGGCTTGTGCGCCAGCAATGGGATCTCTCCTGCGGAGCGGCGGCCGTGGCCACGCTCATGACCTACCAGCTCGGCGATCCGGTCAGCGAGAAGCAGGCGGCTCTGGGCATGCTGCAGGTGGCCGATGCCCGCCTGGTGCGCGCCCGCCTGGGCTTCTCCCTGCTGGACCTGAAACGCTTTGCCGCCAGCCGCGGCTTCGCCGCCGCCGGCTTCGCAGGGCTGACGCTCGAGGACCTCCTCGCCATGGCGCCGGTCGTGGCCCCCATCAGGGTGAGGGGCTTCGGCCACTTCGTGGTGGTGCGTGGCCGGCGCGGCGACCGGCTGCTGCTGGGCGACCCGGCCTTCGGCAACAGGACCATGCCTGTCGGCGACTTCCTGAAGGTGTGGACCAGCCGGGTCGGCTTCATCGTCTACCGGCCCGACGATCCGCATCCCGCCAACCGGATGGGCGCCCCGCCCGAGTTGTTCACCGCGCCCACCGGGGCCGCGGTTCGCGAGGCGGCGGTCAATCGCCAGAGCCGGGGGGGAGCGCCATGAAGGCCGCCGTTCTAGTCCTGCTGGCCGCGATGTCGGCGCAGCCCGTGCTGGCCCAACAGCTCACCCGCGACGAACTGCTGGAGGCTCTGAA
>JAQGII010000121.1 GCA_028291305.1 Caulobacteraceae bacterium | reverse complement strand
AGGGTGATGATCATCAGCGGCACGAAGGTCAGGGCGAAGAAGGGCGGCCCCACGGAAATCGGCTCGCCGGTCAGGGCCTGGCGGATCAGCGGATAGAGGGTGCCCAGCAGGACCGTGGCGGTGGCCGCCGACAGGAACAGGTTGTTGAGCACCAGCGCGCCTTCGCGGCTGATCGGGGCGAACAGGCCGCCGCTCTTCAACTGCGGCGCGCGCCAGGCGAACAGGACGAAGGCCGCGCCGGCCGCCACGCCCAGGCAGCCCAGCAGGATGCCGCCGCGGGTCGGGTCGATGGCGAAGGCATGCACGGAGGTCAGCACGCCCGAGCGCACCAGGAAGGCGCCCAGCATGGCCAGGGAGAAGGTGCACAGGGCCAGGAACACCGTCCAGGCGGCCATGGCGCCGCGCTTCTCGGTGACGATGGCCGAGTGCAGCAGGGCCGCGCCGGCCAGCCAAGGCATGAAGCTGGCGTTCTCGACCGGGTCCCAGAACCACCAGCCGCCCCAGCCCAGTTCGTAGTAGGCCCAGAAGGAGCCGAGGGTGATGCCGATGGTCAGCAGGCTCCAGGCCGCCAGGGTCCAGGGCCGCACCCATCGCGCCCACGCCGCGTCCACGCGGCCTTCGATCAGCGCGGCCATGGCGAAGGAGTAGACCACCGAGAAGCCGACGTAGCCGGAGTAGAGGAACGGCGGATGGATCGCCAGCGCCGGGTCCTGCAGGATCGGGTTGAGCGAGTTGCCCTCCACCGGCGGGGTCAGCAGCCGCTCGAAGGGGCTGGAGGCGAACACGGTGTAGCCGAGGAACAGCACGCCCAGCGCGCCCTGCACGGCCACGGTCGAGGCCTTCAGGTTGCGCGGCAGATGGCGGCCGAAGCCGATGACCATGGCGCCGAAGCCGGTCAGGGCCAGGTTCCACAGCAGCATGGAGCCCTCGTGCGAGCCCCACACGGCGGTGACCTTGTAGAACATCGGCTTGGCGGTGTGGGAGTTGGCGGCGACGTTGGCCACCGAGAAGTCCGAGCGGATGAAGGCGCTCATCAGGCAGCCGAAGGCCAGGGCCACCATCAGGAAGGCGCCGATGCCGGCGCCCTCGCCGCCGCCCTGCAGCGCCGCCGAGCGCCGCATCCGGCCGACGGCCGACAGCGCCACCTGGGCCATCGACAGCGCCAGGGCCAGCATCAGGGCGAAGGAGCCGAGTTCGGCGATCATAGGGCGCCCGTCCCGGCGGGCCCGGC
The DNA here is from genome assembly GCA_028291305.1 of Caulobacteraceae bacterium. Taxonomy (GTDB): domain Bacteria; phylum Pseudomonadota; class Alphaproteobacteria; order Caulobacterales; family Caulobacteraceae; genus BOG-938. Next base: position 2,518 of record JAQGII010000121.1, on the reverse strand, counting down.
CTCGGCCACCGGCTTGCCCGGCGCGGCGCCGTCGCGCTGCCATTCGCCGGACTTCTTGAGGGCGTCGACCACTTCCTTGGGCATGTATTTCTCGTCGTGCTTGGCCAGCACCTGCCGGGCGACGAACACGCCTTGGCGGTCGAACTCGCCCTGGGCGACCACGCCCTGGCCCTCGCGGAACAGGTCGGGCAGCTCGCCCTTGAAGGTGGTCGGCACGGCGTTGGCCTGGTCGGCGATGGCGAACTTCACCTCGCCGTTGGAGGCCTTGATCACGCTGCCCGGCTGCACCAGTCCGCCGATGCGGACGGTGCGGCCCGCCGGCACATGCTCGGCCTGGGCCTGGCTCGGGCCATAGAAGAACACCACCGCGTCGCGCATGGCGTAGAGGGTCAGGCCCACGGCCAGGGCCAGCACCGGCGCGGCGATCGCCAGCACCATCAGCCGGCGGCGCGCTTTCCTTGATTTGGGCAGAATGGACATCGGCTCAGACTATTATGCTTTTATGGCCAAATGGGCGCGTTTGTTTCCTCGCGTGGGCTACAGATGGGCGCCCACAGCCCCCCACGCTACTGCCCCGGCCCGGCCATGGCGTTGTCGACCGTCTTCAGGTCGTCAGGCCGGTCCTTGAACACCTTGTGCGCCTGATCCAGCGCCGCCTGCATCTTGGGCGCGTCGCCGAGGATGGCGTAGGAGCGGATCAGGCGGGCCCAGCCGGCCGGATCGTCCGGCATCTGCTGCAGGCGCGTGGCCAGCCGCTGCACCATCGACTGGATGAAGGCGCGCTGGTCGGACCCTTCGGGGGGAACCTGCCCGTCCTGGGCCGGCGCGGCGCCCTCGGGGCCAGCGGCGGCCTGCTGCTGCGCCGGAGCGGGCGTGGGCGGCGCCACCAGATGGCCGGCCTTGGCGGTGGCCTCGATCTCCTGCTCGAGCAGCTTGTGCTCGTCGCCCGGCGGCACTTCCAGAAGCAGGGCGCGCCAGTCGGCCAGGCCGCCGCTGACGTCGCCGGCGGCGACCTTGGCGCGGGCCAGATGGTAGCGGGCGGGCAGGTTGGCCGGCTCGACGGCGACCGCGTGCTTGAAGGCGTCGGTGGCGACCGCCGACTCCTGGCCCTGGTTCTGCATCACCAGCAGCTGGCCGAGGTCGGCCCACAGCTCGCCCGAGCCCGGCGACAGGCGGGTGGCCTTGCGCATGGTCTCGGTGGCCGCGGGCAGGTTGCCGGCGGCGGCCTGGGCGCGGGCCAGGAAGGTCAGGGGTTCGACATCGGTCGGCCGGGTCTTGACGATGGTCTCCAGCACCGCGGCCATGCGGGCCGGGTCCAGCTGGCTCGGATCCGATTGCGTCCAGGCCTTCAGCCGTTCGGCAAAGGGCTGGTCGGCCTGGCCCGGCTTGCCCAGAGAGACGTACAGGCCCACGGCCAGCAGCGGAGCGACGACGGCGCCGGCCAGGACGGCCAGGCGGACCGTCTTCGAGGCGGACGGCCTGGGGGCGTCGGCCGTGGCGGACGCCGCCTCGGCGGCGCTCAGCAGGCGGCGGGCCGCCTCGGCCCGGGCGGTGCGCAGCTCGGCCTCGGCCAACAGCCCGCGTTCGGCCAGGTCGTCGATCTCGGTGAGCTGGCGGCGGTAGAGGGCGAGGGTCGGATCGACGTCGGAACGGCGGGCGGCGCCGGCGGCGCGCTGCAGGATCAGGGCGGCGGCGACGGCCGACAAGAGCACGGCGGCGATCGAAAATGTGATCATTGCACCCGCCTTAGCTCAAATCGGAGCCAGCCGCGAGGGGATATGACCCGTCAACTTGAGGGAGGTTCGCGGCCGCCGCAGAGTCAGGCCGCCGCGGCCCGGCGGCGGACGATCTGGGCCGACTTCTCGCCCTGCACCAGGCCCATGAAATCGGCCACGACCTCGAGGAAGGCATGGGCGATTTCGAGATTGTCCGTCTCGTTGCCGTGCACCATGGCGAGCAGCTCCTCCAGGTAGCTGTCCAGCCCGTGGGTGATTTCCTCGCACACCTTGCCGCGCACGGCGCCGTAGCCGCCCTGGGCGGCGCAGGCCCGCAGGCAATCGAAGAAGGTCAGGCTGGCCATGGCCCGGTTGACCGCCCGCGGCTGGGGCGGGTCGCTCAGGTTCGGTTCGGAGCGGACGGTCGAGCCGCCCACGCGCACCGGTTGCTGGGGCACCGCGTCGCTGACCAGCTTGCTGCACTTCTTCAGGTAGCCTTCCGTCAGGTTGGCGATGGCGGCCTTCTGCTTGCCGACGCGCTGGCCCCAGGCGCCTTCCTTGTCCAGGTCCAGGGCGCCCTCGAACTCCGCCACCTGGATCAGGGCCATTTGCACGGCCTTGGCCGCCTCGGCCCCCGCCTGCGCGCCGCCGTCGTAGTCGAACACCCGGACCAGGTTCAGCTGACCGTCGATGTTGGCCAGGATCCGCTCGCAGAACCCGGCCATCTCCGACGACGAGACGTAGCGGTCGCCGGCGTGGTTGGTCACCGCCGACATCACCCGCAGCACGGTCCAGGGCTCGTC
>JAQGII010000115.1 GCA_028291305.1 Caulobacteraceae bacterium | reverse complement strand
GGCTCCAGCAACATCGACGTCAACGTCTCCATCGGCACCATCTTCTCGGTATTGCCGGCGCCGGACCCACAGCGGCCGGTGACCGCCGCCGACTTCCTCCAGCCCGGCCGCCGCCAGCTCGCCGCCGGCTATGCGCTGTACGGCCCCCAGACCACCCTGGTCCTGACCCTGGCCGAAGGGGTTGCCGCCTTCACCCTCGATCCGGCCACGCAGACCTGGATCCAGACCGGCGAGGCGCTGGCCGTGCCGCGGGCGACCAGGGAGTTCGCCATCAACATGTCCAACGCCCGCCATTGGGCCGAGCCGGTGCGGCGCTACATCGACGACTGCCTGGCCGGAAAAGACGGCCCCCGGGGCAAGGACTTCAACATGCGGTGGATCGCCTCCATGGTCGCCGACGTCCACCGGATCCTGAACCGCGGCGGCGTGTTCCTCTACCCGTGGGACAAGCGCGAGCCCGGTCGTCCGGGAAAGCTGCGGCTGCTGTACGAGGCCAACCCCCTGGGCCTGGTGGTGGAGCGGGCAGGGGGGCTGGTGACCAACGCCTACAGCCCGATCCTGGACATCCAGCCCGCCACCCTGCATCAGCGGGTGTCGGTCGTCCTGGGCGCGGCGGAGGAGGTCGAGCGGATCACCGCCGCCCACGTCGGCCATGAAGACATCCCCGTCTAGCGGCTTGCCGGCGCCGCCGGGTCGTCAGCAATGGCGTTTTGTCGATTCATCGCATAAGACCGGAACCGAATTGAACGGCGAACCTGTGGTTTCTCTGATGGCCGACGCCCTTGCACGATCCTTCCGGCGGACCTTGTCCCGTGCGGCGCCCGGCGCGGCGCTGGCGGGCGTGCTGGCGCTGGGCGGCATCGGCCTGGGCGGATGCGTGCAGCTCAACTACCCGTTCGCCCAACCGCCGGTGGACGTGACCTCTCCGATCGCCGAGGACCTGCGCAAGGCCAATCCGGCCGGCGCGCCCTATCCCAGCTTTCTGCAGGTCCCCGAGGTGCCGCAGGACGTGCGGCCGACGACGGCCTGGACCCGCAACATCTACAACACCCTGCGCCTGCGCCGGCAGATGCGCGCCATGGCGGTCATCTATCCGCAGACGCTCAAGGATCCCGAGGGCTTCCTGCAGGACAACAAGAAGAAGGCGCTGGCCCCGCTGACGCCCGCCGAAGCCGCGGCCCAGTCCGACAAGACCGACCAGTTCGCCAAGGATCTGCGCGATCGAGCTAAGGCGCCTTCGCCGGCTCGCTGACCGTCGAAGGCCGAAAACTCATCCGCTTGCTTGGAACCCGCCGTCCGGCGGTCTATCCAGGCGTCCAGATCCTTCTCGGGCGGTCTCAAAGGACCGACAGGCCATGAACACTGATTTTTACCGCATCAAGCGGCTGCCGCCGTACATCTTCGAAGAGGTCAACCGCATCAAGGCGCGCCTGCGCGCCGACGGGGTCGACATCATCGACTTCGGCATGGGCAATCCCGACATGCCGACGCCGCAGCCCATCGTCGACAAGCTGATCGAGACCATCCAGCGGCCGCGCACCAACCGCTATTCCGCATCCAAGGGCATCCCGGGGCTGCGCAAGGCGATGGCGGGCTACTACGACCGCCGGTTCGGCGTGAAGCTGAACCCCGACAAGGAGGTGATCGCCACCCTGGGCTCCAAGGAGGGCTTCGCCAACCTGGCGCAGGCCATCACCGCCCCCGGCGACGTGGTGATCTGCCCCAACCCCGCCTATCCGATCCACGCCTACGGCTTCATCATGGCCGGCGGGGTCATCCAGCACGTGCCCGCCCTGTCGCCGGAAGCCTATCTGTCCGGGATCAGCCGGGCGGTGCAGGAGTCGTCCAAGCCGCCGCTGGCCGTGATCGTCAGCTACCCGTCCAACCCGACGGCGCAGTGGGTCGACCTGGACTTCTACAAGGAGGTCGTCGCCCTGGCCAAGAAGCACGACCTGATCGTGCTGTCGGACGTGGCCTATTCGGAAATCTACTTCGATGACAACCCGCCGCCCTCCATCCTGCAGGTCGAGGGGGCCAAGGACGTGGCCGTGGAGGTCAACTCCCTGTCCAAGACCTACGCCATGGCCGGCTGGCGGGTCGGCATGGTGGTCGGCAACGAGCGCCTGTGCGCCGCCCTCGCGCGGGTGAAGTCCTACCTCGACTACGGCGCCTTCACGCCCATCCAGGTGGCGGCCGCAAGCGCCCTCAACGGGCCCCAGGACTGCGTCGACGACATCCGCGCCATCTACAAGTCGCGCCGCGACACCCTGATCAAGGCGATGGCCCAGGCCGGCTGGGACATCCCCGCGCCGCCGGCGTCGATGTTCGCCTGGGCCCCGCTGCCCCCGCAGTTCAAGGAGGCCGGCTCCATGCTGTTCTCCAAGCTGCTGATCGAGGAGGCCGGCGTGGCCGTGGCTCCGGGCGTCGGGTTCGGCGAACACGGCGAAGGCTTCGTCCGCGTGGGCCTGGTGGAGAACGAGCACCGCATCCGTCAGGCGGCGCGCAACGTGCGCAAATTCCTCGGCAACGCCGACGAGATCCTCGCCCGCGCGCACAACCAGGCCCCCGCATGAGCCGCGTGACCGGCAAGACCTGGCGCGTCGGCGTCGCGGGGCTGGGCACCGTGGGCGGCGGCCTGCTGCAGTTCCTGAACGAGGCTCCGGCCTTCGCCCCGGCCGGGGGCAGGGCGGTGGTGACGGGCGTCTCGGCCCGCTCGCGGTCGCGCAAGCGCGAGGTCGATATCTCGTCCCTGGCCTGGTTCGACGATCCCGTGGCCCTGGCCGGCTCGGACGACGTCGACATCTTCGTCGAGCTGATCGGCGGGTCGGACGGCCCGGCCAAGGCGGCGGTGGAGGCGGCCCTCAACCACGGCAAGCCCGTGGTCACCGCCAACAAGGCGCTGATCGCCGAGCACGGCCAGGAGCTGGCGGCCCTGGCCGAGGCGCGCGGCGTCCCCCTGCTGTTCGAGGCGGCGGTGATGGGCGGCGTGCCCGCCGTGAAGATGATGCGCGAGGCCCTGGTCGGCGAAGAGCTGATCAGCGTCGCGGGCATCCTCAACGGCACCTGCAACTACATCCTGACCGAGATGGAGGCGTCCGGGTGCTCCTTCGCCGACGTCCTGG
>JAQGII010000086.1 GCA_028291305.1 Caulobacteraceae bacterium | reverse complement strand
CGGCTGGCCCTTGAAGCTGACGTCGTAGAAGCCCCAGGTCGGCGCGGGCAGCACCGACGGATAGCCCATCTCGCCGGTCTGGGCTATCAGCGCCAGACGCACGCCGCGGCTGGTGGCGTCCCCCGCCGCCCAGCTCTTGCGCGATCCGGTGTTGGGCGAATGGCGATAGGTGCGCAGGGCCTGTCCGTCGACCCAGGCCAGCGACACGGCGTTGATGATCTCGTCGCGGGTCAGGCCCAGCATGCGGGCGACCACGGCGGTGGTGGCGACCTTGACCAGCACCACATGGTCCAGGCCAACCCGGTTGAAGCTGTTCTCCAGCGCGATCACGCCCTGGATCTCGTGCGCCTTGATCATGGCGGTGAGCACGTCGCGCATCAGGAGCGGCGGCTTGCCCGCCGCCACGGCGGTGCGGCTCATCCAGTCGGCCGTCGCCAGGATGCCGCCGAGGTTGTCGGACGGGTGGCCCCATTCGGCCGCCAGCCAGGTGTCGTTGAAGTCCAGCCAGCGGATCATCGCGCCGATATTGAAGGCCGCCTGGATCGGGTCCAGCTGGTAGGGCGTGCCCGGCACCTTGGCCCCGTTGGGGACGATCGTGCCCGGGACCACCGGCCCCATCAGCTTGGTGCAGGCCGGATAGTCCAGTGCTTCGAGGCCGCAGCCCAGGGTGTCGATCAGGCAGTTGCGCGCTGTGTCGTAGGCCAGCTCGCTCTTGATCTCGTAGTTCAGGACATAGTCGGCGATGTCGGCCAGGACCTGATCGGGCGCGGGTCTTACGTTGCTGATAGGGGCGGACATACGGTTACGGGCGCTCGCTCAGGGGAATGAAGGGACGGTCCTCGGGGCCGATATAGTCGGCCGCCGGGCGGATGATCTTGCCGTTGATCCTTTGCTCGATCACGTGCGCGCTCCAGCCGGAGGTGCGCGCGATGGCGAAGACCGGGGTGAAGAAGGCGGTCGGCACGCCCATCTGGTGATAGCTGACGGCGCTGAACCAATCGAGGTTGGGGAACATCCTCTTGGCATCCCACATCACCGTCTCCAGCCGCTCGGCGATGTCGAACAGGCCCATGGCTCCGGCATCCTGCGACAGCCGGCGGGCCACCTCCTTGATCACCCGGTTGCGGGGGTCGGACACCGTATAGACCGGGTGGCCGAAGCCGATGATGACCTCCCTGGCGGCCACGCGCCTGCGGATATCCGCCTCGGCCTCGTCGGGGTCTGCGTAGCGGCCCTGGATCTCGTAGGCGACTTCGTTGGCCCCGCCGTGCCTGGGCCCGCGCAGGGCGCCGATGCCGCCGACGATGCAGCTGTAGAGGTCCGAGCCGGTGCCGGCGATGACGCGGGCGGCGAAGGTCGAGGCGTTGAACTCGTGCTCGGCGTAGAGGATCAGCGAGGTGTGCATGGCCCGCACCCATTGCGCGCTCGGCGGCTTGCCGTGCAGCAGGTGCAGGAAGTGGCCGCCGATGGAGTCGTCGTCGGTCTCCACCTCGATCCTTTTTCCAGCCCGCGAGTAATGTAACCAATACAGCAGCATCGAGCCCATGCAGGCCATCAGCCGGTCGGCGATATCGCGCGCGCCTTCGACATCGTGGTCGTGCGCTTCGGGGATGATGCAGCCGAGCATGGAGACGCCGGTGCGCAGCACGTCCATCGGGTGTGTCGAGGCGGGGATGGCCTCCAGCGCGGTCTTCACCGCGGCGGGCAGGCCGCGCAGCGCCTTGAGCTTGGCCTTGTAGGCCTTGAGCTCGGCGACGTTGGGCAGGCGCTCGTGCACCAGCAGGAAGGCTATCTCCTCGAACTCGGCCTGGTCGGCGAACTCCAGGATGTCGTAGCCGCGGTAGTGCAGGTCGTTGCCGGTGCGTCCAACTGTGCACAGGGCCGTCTCGCCGGCGACGATGCCGGACAGGGCGACGGATTTCTTGGCGGGCCGCGGGGCGGTGTCGGTCATCGGCTGACTCTCCTTACGAACTGGCACCGGCGGCGCAACCTAGGCCAGCCAAATCACGCTGCCCAGCCAACAAACGCCACGCTTCAGTTGACGACCCGCACGGCCATCGCCGTCGCCTCGCCCCCGCCGATGCACAGGGAGGCGACGCCGCGCTCCAGGCCCCGCGCCTGAAGGGCCGATAGCAGGGTGGCCAGGATGCGGGCGCCCGAAGCGCCGATGGGGTGGCCGAGGGCGCAGGCGCCGCCGTTGACGTTGAGCTTGGCGTCGGGGATGCCCAGCTCCTGCTGCGCGATCATGGCGACCACGGCGAAGGCCTCGTTGACCTCGAACAGGTCGACCTCCTCCACGCTCCAGCCGGCCTTGGCCAGCACCTTGCGCATGGCCGGGACGGGCGCGCTGGTGAACCGGCCCGGGGCCTGGGCGTGGGCGGCGTGGGCGACGACCTCGGCGACGATGGGCAGGCCGTGGGCGCGGGCCACCGCGGCGGTGGTCATCACCAGGGCCGCGGCGCCGTCCGAGATGGACGAGGAGTTGGCGGCGGTGACCGTGCCGTCCTTGGCGAAGGCGGGCCTCAGGGTGGGGATCTTGGCCGGGTCGGCGCCCAGCGGCTGCTCGTCCTGGTCGACCACCGAGGTTCCCTTGCGGCCGGTCACCGTCACCGGGGCGATCTCGGCCTTGAAGGCGCCCGACAGCACCGCCGCCTTGGCGCGCTCCAGGCTCCTCAGGGCGAAGGCGTCCTGCGCCTGGCGGGTGAACTGGTATTCCTGCGCGGCCTCCTCGGCGAAGGCGCCCATCAGCTTGCCGGTGTCGTAGGCGTCCTCCAGCCCGTCCAGGAACATGCTGTCGGAAAGCGTGTCGTGGCCCATCCGGGCGCCGAAGCGGTGCTTGGCCATCAGGTAGGGCGCGCCGGACATGCTCTCCATGCCGCCCGCCGCCACGATCCGCGCCGAGCCGGCCTTGAGCATGTCGTGGGCGAGGATGGCCGACTGCATGCCCGAGCCGCACATCTTGTTGACGGTGGTGGCCTCGACGGAGGTGGGCAG
>JAQGII010000072.1 GCA_028291305.1 Caulobacteraceae bacterium | reverse complement strand
ATCAGATAGGACAGGGCGTGGAAGGTGAAGAAGGAGATGCCCAGCGGCAGGGCGATCTGGGTCCGCTTCATCCCCCCCGCCAGGCCGCCGAACAGGGCCACGGCGCCGGCCGACAGGAAGTTGGCGTATTTGAAGACGACCAGGCCGGCGAGGTTGACCGCGACGCCGGCCGCCAGCGCCCGGCGCCGGGCGCCGCCCTCCCGCCCGTCGATCCAGCGCGCCGCGACATAGTTGAAGCCGATCGACCCCAGCATCGCCAGGATCATCACCGGCTCGCCCCAGGCGTAGAACAGCAGGGACAGGACCAGCAGCACCGCGTTCCTGGCCGCCATGCCCCGCGCGCCGAAATAGAGCGCGAGCGTCAGCGGCAGGAAGACGAACAGGAAGGTCGGGGAAGAGAAGACCACGTCCGTCCGTTTCGAGGCTTCTAGGGGTCTCCCCAGGTATGCCGGGCGGGTGTGGACAGGTCAACACGGGCGGGCGACGCGGCCCGGCCACCCCGAAATGGTCGTGGCCGAATGTCCGGTTTCCGGCGGTCGGCCGATGTCCGGCACTGGCGCCCGTTCGCCTGCTGAAGCCGGTTTTCGTACAGGCTTCGCAACTTATCGGCCGGCAGGCCTCTTAAGGCTCCAGGAACCTGGAGGCGGAGGCCTTTGTGGACAGAAAGGTCGCCGGGTGGACTCTGGCGGCCGCGACGGGGCTGGGCGTGCCGGTCTCCGCCGCGGGGTACGCCCTGCGCGGGAGCGGGATCGATCACACCGCCGGCGCGCTGCTCGTCATGGTATCCACGGCGCTGCTGTTCGGCGCGGCCCTTGTCCTGGTGCTGAAGCCCGCCGCCCCCGCGCCGCTGCGCTGGGCCTTGTTCTGCGCCGCCGCGCTCGACGTGTTCGGCACCTCCCTGGCCGCCTCGCTCCTGCACGCATGGCTGCTGCTCGGGCTGATGGCGATCGCCTTCGCGGCCGGACTGGCGTTCGCCATCCTCTCGGGCCGAAGCCGGCAAGGCTCCCATCCTCGTGGAGCGGATGGCGCGATCCGGCATCGCCGCCTTCTGGGGGTGGCGATCGCGGTTGGCCTCGCCGCCGCGGCTCCGCCCGCGCAGGACTGGGGACCGTCCAAGGACGACGACCAGGCCTGGTCGACATTCAACGGCGACCTGATGGCCCGGAAGGTCTCGTCGGCCTCGCAGATCACCCCGCAGAACGTTCGCCTTCTGAAACTGGCTTGGGAGGTTCGCACCGGGGACATGTCCCAGGGCCGCGGCGAGGTCCCGGCGACGGACTGGTCGGCGACGCCGCTCTTCGTCAACGGCGCGGTCTATGTGGCCACGCCCTTCTATCGAATCTTCGCGATCGAGCCGGACACCGGGAAGATCAAGTGGGTCTACGACACGCACGCCCGGCTCACGGCTTTGACCCAGCCGACGCTGAACAGCCGCGGGGTCGCCTACTGGCAGGCGCAAGCCCCTGGGCCCGGCCTGCCGTGCCAGAAGATGGTCTACATCGGGACGGTTGAAGGCCGCCTTCACGGCGTCGACGCCGACACCGGCCGCCGCTGCGCGCGCTTCGGTCGCGCAGGCGTGCTCGACGTCAACCAGTGGAACACGATCAATCCCAGGTGGCCGCTGTCGCTCGTCCAGCCGCCCACGGTCTACGGGGACACGCTGTTCATCGGCTGGTCGGGGAAGGACTGGGCCGAACAGGTCGCCCCGCCTGGGACGGTCTTCGCCGTCGACGCCCGCACCGGCGCCCTGAAGTGGACCTTTCACGCCATCCCGCCGGGGGCCGAAAACCTTACCGGGACCGCGAACGTGTGGGGCAGCATGTCGGTCGACCCGAAGGCCGGCGTCCTCTACCTGCCGGTCAGCTCGCCCAGCCCGGACTTCTACGGCGGCGCCCGCAAGGCGCCCCTGCCCCTGACCGATTCCATAACGGCGCTCGACGCGAGGACAGGACGCATCCTCTGGAGTCGCCAGCTCGTCCATCATGATCTTTGGGACTACGACGTCAATTCGGCGCCGGTGCTGGTCGATCTGCACCGCGGCGGCCAGGTGGTTCCGGCGCTCGTGCAGGCGACCAAGCAGGGCTTTCTGTTCGTCCTGAACCGGCTGACGGGCGAACCCCTATTCCCCATCGAGGAGCGCCCGGCTCCGGCCTCCGACGTTCCCGGCGAACAGGCCGCGCCGACCCAGCCCTATGTGGCCACGCCGTCGCCGACCACGAGCGATCGATGGCCCGGCGTGTCGCGACTCGGCGACATCCTGAGCCTGGGCGAGTGCAGCCGCACCGCAGCCCGGCTGCGGTACGGCGGACGGTTCACGCCGCCTGCTCTCGGCGCCGGCAGCCTGGTCTATCCCGGAACGGCGGGCGGCGTGGAATGGGGCGGAGGCGCGGTCGATCCGGCCACCAACACCTATGTCGTGAACAGCTCGAGCGTGCCGATGGTCGTTCAACTGCTGACGCGGGCGGACTACCTCGCCCTACCCCCGGGGGCCAACGAGTATTATCCGATGGCCGGCTCGCCCTACGGCGTGCGCCAGGCCTACTTCCTGAGCCGGCTCAGGATGCCATGCTGGAAGCCCCCATACGGGACGCTGTCGGCCTACGACCTGGAGACCGGCCGACTGCTTTGGCGGGAGCCGTTCGGGGTCGTCCAGAGGTGGGGCTTCTACATGCCGCCGTCGTGGGGTTCGGTGACGATCGGCGCCCCCCTGATCACCCGCACCGGGATCGTCTTCATCGGCGCGTCCATGGATTCCCGGGTCCGCGCCATCGACCTGCGGACCGGGGCCGAGCTCTGGTCGGCGATGGTCGACGCCCCGGCGGTCGCAAACCCGGCAACCTACACCTACAAGGGGCGGCAGTACGTGGTCTTCACCGCGGGCGGCAACTCGATCCTGTCCAACCGCATCGGCGACCAGCTGGCGGCGTTCGCGCTGCCCTAAGGGTCTGAACCTGATCAACCTATTGAGTGACATGTCCTTGTTGTGATTCAATCTCCTGAACGGAGGTTGGATCATGGCTGGAGAGTTCTGGTTGTCGGACCGGCAATGGGCGGCGATCGATCCGTTGCTGCCGAAAAACCAGTCGGGCGCGCATCGGGTGGATGACCGGCGAGT
>JAQGII010000067.1 GCA_028291305.1 Caulobacteraceae bacterium | reverse complement strand
GGCGCCACCGAGGGCGCCCCGGCGGCCGGGGCGGCAGAGCTGGTGGTCGACATCACCACGACCGGCGCGACCCTGGCGGCCAACAACCTCAAGATCCTCGGCGACGGGGTGATCCTGAAAAGCGAAGCCCAGCTGGCCGCCAGCCTCAAGGCGCCGTGGTCGCCCGCCCAGGCGGCGGTGGTGCGGGGCGTCCTGCGCACCGTCGAGGCCCGCGCCCGGGCCAAGGGCCTGGCCGCCGTCGCCTGGCCCGCCGAGCAGGACGATCGGGCCCAGGGGCCGATCCAGCCCTTCCTCGAAAGAGGGGCCACCCGCCGGGCCCAGGGCATGCTCGCGCCGATGAGCCAGCTGTTCGACGCCGCCAACGCCCTGGCCGCCGCGGGAATCGGTCCCGCCGCCGCCAGCCGTCCGGACTATGTGTTCGAGCCGCAATGCCTTGCCGCGGACGCCCTGGAGCAGAAGTTAGGCATCCTCAAAGGCGAGTGATCGGTGTTTTTTGACGGATGTGCATAAAAAATATCCACGCCACACGAAATAATTATCCGATTTGGTCAATTGATAGGTTTGCAGTCGTTGACAGCATAAGGGATTTCGCGTTTCCTGAACTTGCGCGAAGACGACGGCCGCCAGACGCCTCGCAACGCCGGCGTTTCGGGGAGGAAACGCCCTACAATCCAAGCGGGTTAACCGCTGTTGAGCCCGCCGCGATCCCCTCGCGGCGGGCTCTTTCGTTTCAGCCCCCTAACCCCGAAAACATTTTCGTGATCCGGGAACTTTTTGGCACTTTCGACAAAAATACAATTTTGGGATTCGGAGAGCCCGTTGGCCCCCGCCGCCGAAGCGGCGGGGGCCCGGCTGATCACCAGATCCGCACCCGCTTGTCGGGCGCCAGATACAGCTTCTCGCCCGGCTTGACGTCGTAGGCGCTGTACCAGCCGTCCACGTTGTGGACCACGCCGTTGACCCGGAACATGTCTGGCGAATGGGGGTCGGTGGCGATCTGGCGGCGCAGGGCGTCGTCGCGGAACTTGCTGCGCCAGGCCTGAGCCCAGCCGAGGAACACCCGCTGGTCCCCGGTCCGCCCGTCGATCACCGGCGCCGGCTGGCCGTGCAGCGAGGCGTGGTAGGCGTCCAGCGCCAGCAGCAGCCCGCCGAGGTCGGCGATGTTCTCGCCCATGGTCAGGCCGCCGTTGACCTTGGCCCCGGGCAGGGGCTCGAAGCTGGAATACTGGTCGGACAGGATCTTGGCCCGCGCGTCGAAGCGGGCGGCGTCCTCCTTGGTCCACCAGTCGGTCAGCTTGCCGTCGCCGTCGGACTTGCGGCCCTGGTCGTCGAAGCCGTGGGTCATCTCGTGGCCGATCACCCCGCCGATGGCGCCGTAGTTGATCGCCGGGTCGGCCTTGGGGTCGAAGAAGGGCGGCTGCAGGATGGCGGCGGGGAAGACGATCTCGTTCTTGGTCGAGGAGTAGTAGGCGTTGACCGTCTGGGGGAACATCTCCCACTCGCCGCGGTCCACCGGGCCGCCCAGCCGGCCGATGCGGTAGTTCCATTCGAAGGCGGTCCCGCGCTCGACGTTGCCGTAGAGGTCGCCGGGCTTCAGCTCCAGCTTGGAATAGTCGCGCCACTTGTCCGGGTAGCCGATCTTGACGTTGAACTTGGCCAGCTTCTCCAGGGCCTTGCCCTTGGTGACGTCGCTCATCCAGTCGAGCTTCTTGATCCGTTCGCCCAGCGCCGTGCGCAGGTCGCCGACCAGGGACAGCATCTGCGCCTTGGACTCGGCCGGGAAGAACTTGTCGACATAGACGCGGCCGAGCGCTTCGCCCAGCTGGCCGGAGACCAGGCCGGTGGCCCGCTTCCAGCGCGGACGCTGCTCGGGCACGCCCGACAGGGTCTTGGAGTGGAAGTCGAAGTTGGCCTCGTCGAAGTTCTTGGACAGGTAGGGCGAGGCGCTGTCGGCCAGGGTGAAGGCGGACCAGGCGCGCAGCACCGGCAGCGGGGTCTCGCCGTAGATGGCGGCGATCTTGGGGAAGGCGGTATTCTCGCTGACGATCACCCGCTGCACCTGGGGCAGCTGCGCGCCCTCGAAGAAGGACGCCCAGGCGAACCCGGGCGCGGCCTTGGCCAGCTCGGCCGGGGTCATCGGATTATAGGTCTTGTCGTCGTCCCTCCGATCGACCCGCGTCCAGCTGACCCTGGCGATCTCGGTTTCCATGTCGACGATCTGCCTGGCGCGCAGGGCGGCCTGCGGCCAGCCGATCCGCGTCAGGGTGGCGGCGACATAGGCCAGGTATTTGGCCTTCTTGTCGGCGAACTGGGGGGTCAGGTAGTAGTCGCGGTCCGGCAGGTTCAGGCCGCTCTGCGACAGGATCACGGCGTAGCGCTGCGGGTCCTTGGCGTCGTCGCCGACATAGATGCCGAAGAACGAGCCGTACAGCGACGAGGCGCCCTTGCCCATCAGACGGGCCAGTTCGGCGCGGGTCTGGGCGGCCTTGATGGCGGCCAGCTCGGGCTGCAACGGCTTGGCGCCCAGCGTCTCCAGGCGGGCCTGGTCCATGAAGCTGGCGTACAGGGCCTTGATGCGGGCCTCGTCCGTGCCCGGAGCGGCGGCGCCCGGGGCTTCGATCACCGCGCGGCTGCGCGCGTCCGACAGTTCGCGCAGGGCGTCGAACACCCCGAAGCGGGACCGGTCCGGGGGGATGACCAGCTTGTCCACGGCCTTGCCGTTGGCGTAGCGGAAGAAGTCGTCGCCGGGCTTGGCCGTCGGATCCTCGCCGGCCAGGTCGAAACCCCAGGTCCCCATGCGCGGGGCCTGGGTCAGGTCCTGGGTCCCACCCCTGGCGTCGGCGGTCTGGGCGAAGGCGAAGGTGGTGGAAGCCGAGAGCGCGCAGGCGGCCGCCGCGCAAAGCCACAGTCTTTTCATTTGAGTCCTTCCAGCGTGACGTGCTGACGAGCCGTCTACTCGCGCGCAATTGTGGCATGTCCTCGACGTAACGCTATCCGCCGGCAGAAAACCTCGACTGCGGCGGTTCCTAGACGCCGGTCCAGCCTCCATACTTGCCCGGCGAGGGCGTTGGCCGGAGGCGCGGGCGATTGGATCAGGGAGCGGCGGCGGGCAACTACAAGGACGTCGTCCTGTTCCTGGCGACCGCCGGCATCGTGGTGCCGCTGTTCAAGCGGTTCAGGATCAGCCCGATCCTGGGCTTCCTCGGCGCCGGCGTGGCGCTGGGGCCGTTCGGCCTGGGCGCCCTGGCCCGCAGCTTCCCCTGGCTGGCGCCGCTGACCATCGGCAGCGAGGCGGAGATCGCCGAACTGGCCGAGTTCGGCGTGGTCTTCCTGCTGTTCATGATCGGGCTGGAGCTGTCGTGGGAGCGGCTGCGCCTGATGCGCCGGCTGGTGTTCGGCCTGGGCGGCGCGGTGACGTTGCTCTCGGGCGTCCTGATCGCCGCCCTCGCCCACGCCGGCGGCCAGCCGGCGCTGGCCGCCGCCGGCATCGGCGCGGCTTTGGCCCTTTCGTCCACCGCCGTGATCATGCCGGCCCTGGCCGAGGCCAAGAAGCTGCATTCCGAGGTCGGCCGCGCCGCCTTCTCGGTGCTGCTGTTCCAGGACCTGGCGGTGGCCCCGATCCTGGTGGCCATGTCCCTGGCCCACGGCAACGCCCAGGCGCCCGGCTGGAGCATCGTCCTGAAGCTGGCGCCGGCCATCGGCATGCCGTTCGTCATCCTGCTCGTAGGTCGCCTGCTCCTGCGGCCGATGATGAAGTCG
>JAQGII010000166.1 GCA_028291305.1 Caulobacteraceae bacterium | reverse complement strand
GCCGACAGGCGGTCCATGACTTCCCCGAGGCGGCGGGCCGACAGCACCAGGGGGTCGCCTCCGGTCAGGATCACTTCCCAGATCTCCGGCCGCCCGGCGATATAGGCGAGGGCCGCGTCCAGCGCCTCGCCCGTCAGCGGCTTGATCCCCTCCGGCCCGACCATCTCGCGGCGGAAGCAGAAGCGGCAGTAGGTGGCGCAGGTGTGGGTGATCTTGAGCAGCACCCGGTCGCGGTAGCGGTGGACGATGCCCTCGACCGGACTGTGGGCGAAGTCGCCGACGGGGTCGCCATCCTCCCCGGGCAGCACGTCCAGCTCCGCCTCCTGCGGCAGGAACTGGCGGGCGATGGGGTCGTGCGGGTCGGCAGGGTCGATCAGTGCGGCGAGGGCCGGGGTGATGGCCACGGCGTACTGCGCCGCCACCCGCTCCAGCGCGGGCAGGCGCGCGGCATCGACCAGGCCGGCGTCGGCCAGGGCTTGCGGGGTGCGGAGGGTCTTCAGGGTCATGGGGCGATCTCGGCGACGGGGACCCATAGCACCTGCTCGATCCGCTGGGCGCCCGTGGCCAGCATCACCAGCCGGTCGAAGCCCAGCGCCGCGCCGCAGGCCGGGGGCATGATCTCCAGGGCCGCCAGGAAGTCCTCGTCGATCGGATAGCGCTCGCCGTAGACCCGCGCCTTCTCCGCCATCTCCGCCTCGAACCGGCGTCGCTGCTCGCCCGCGTCGGTCAGCTCGCCGAAGGCGTTGGCCAGCTCGACGCCGCAGGCATAGAGCTCGAACCGCTCGGCCACGCGCGGGTCGCCCGGCTTGGGCCGGGCCAGGGCCGCTTCGGCGACCGGGTATTCGCAGAGGATGGTCGGGCGGCCCATGCCCAGCTGCGGCTCGACCTTCTCCACCAGCACCCGGCTGAACACGTCCGACCAGGTGTCGTCGCCGGCCACCCGGATGCCCGCCGCCGTGGCCGCCGCGGCCAGGCCGTCGCGGTCCGTCTGGCCATCGCCGCCGACCGTGGCCAGCAGGTCGATGCCGGCGAACCGGTGGAAGGCCTCGGCCAGGGTCACGCGCTCTGCCTGGGCGAAGGGATCGGCTTCCCGGCCCCGGAACTGCAGGGCGCGGGCGCCGGCGGCCTCGGCGGCCAGGGCCAGCAGCTCGCCGCAATCCTCCATCAGCGTCTGGTAGGGCTCGCCCGCCCGGTACCATTCCAGCATCGTGAATTCGGGGTGGTGCAGCGGCCCGCGCTCGCGGTTGCGCCACACCTTGGCCATGTCGAAGATGCGCGTCTCGCCGGCGGCCAGCAGCTTCTTGCAGGCCAACTCCGGCGAGGTGTGCAGATAGAGGGGCGCGCGGGTCCCGTCGGGGCCGATGGCCTCGGTGGCGAAGCCATGCAGATGCGCCTCGTTGCCCGGCGACACCTGCAGGGCGGCGGCCTCCACCTCGACGAAGTCGCGGGCCTCGAACCAGCCGCGCACGGCCGAGCGGATGCGGCCCCGCGCCATCAGCAAGGGCCGCCGGTCCTGGTGGTTCTGCGGCCGCCACCAGGGCGAAGGGGGAGGGCTGGGCAAGTTGGACGCACCTGGGTGGGCTGGCGGTTTGGGCGCTGATCGTATAGGTGCGCGGGAAAGCTGTTGCTTAGCAGAATCAGGCGCGGGCCCAAGCGTCCGCCGAGTTTCGAAGGACCATCACGTGAAAGTTCAGGCCAGCTCGCTGCGCAAAGGCGCCGTCGTCGATATGGACAACAAGCTCTATGTCGTCCTCAGCGCCGAGAACATCCATCCCGGCAAGGGCACGCCCGTGACCCAGCTGAACATGCGCCGCATCTCCGACGGGGTGAAGGTGTCCGAGCGCTACCGCACCACCGAGGTGGTCGAGCGCGCCACCGTCGACCAGCGCGAATACACCTTCCTGTACAAGGACGGCGACGAATATCACTTCACGAACCCCGCCGACTTCGACCAGGTCACCGCCCGCGACGACATCATCGGCGAGCTGGGGGTCTATCTGGCGGACGGCATGGCCGTGACTCTGTCGACCCACGAGGGCATCCCCATCGCCCTGGAGCTGCCCAACCGCGTGGTCCTGGAAGTCATGGAGACCGAGCCGGTGGTCAAGGGCCAGACGGCGTCCGGTTCGTACAAGCCCGCCATGCTGTCCAACGGCCTGCGCACCATGGTGCCGACCTACATCACGCCCGGCACCCGCATCGTCGTGCAGACCGAAGACGGCTCCTACTACGAGCGCGCCAAGGACTGACCGTTCAAGGATGGGGGTGCGTGCGCCGCCATTGGACATCGAGGCGCTGGAGGCGACACCGTCTCCGGCGCTTTTTCTTTTTCGCAGGGCCGGTGCTAGCGTCCGCTCCAGCAAAGCTGGGAGGAACAGCCAATGAAGACCCGCATCGCCGTGTTCGCCGTCTTGACCCTCGCCCTGCCGGGCGCCGCCGCCCGGGCCCAGGTCACCGAGGCGCGCGAGACCATCGCCTATGACGGGGCCCGGCAGATCGTCGAGACCTGCATGACCATGGCCCGCGCCAAGCACTGGCCGATCGCCCTGTGGGTGCTCGATATCACCGGCCAGCCGGTCTATTTCGCCTCGCTCGGGGCCACCGAGATCGGCGTCACCACCGCCAAGTTCAAGGCCGAGACGGCGCTGCGCACCGGCCAGCCCAGCGAAGCGCGCGCCGCCAACCTGTCCACCCCGACCGGCCAGCTCACCACCCAGACCATCGGCCTGTTCCCCGTGGCTGGCGGCATCCCCCTGATGAAGGGCGGCAAGCTGATCGGCGCGGTGGGCGGTGGCGGCGGGCGGCCCGAGAACGGCCAGTCGGTCGACCAGATCTGCGCCCAGGCCGGCATCGACGCGGTGTTCAAGAAGTAGGGACCGCTCCTGCCGATCAGGCTGGCGGGAAGGTCACGCGGACCTCCAGCCCCGGCCTGGCGTCGAGCAGCTTGACCTCGGCCCGGTGCAGCCAGGCCACCGCCGACACCAGCGCCAGGCCCAGGCCGCTGCCCGGCGTCGAGCGGCTGTGCTCCAGGCGGTAGAAACGGCCGAACAGGCGTTCGCGCTCGGCCTCCGGCACGCCGGGCCCGTCGTCGATCACCGCCAGGACCACGCCCTCGCCCGAGGCCGTGACGCGGACCGCGATGTCCGAGCCGGGCGGCGTGTGGCGCAGGGCGTTCTCGATCAGGTTGACCATCATCTGGGTGATCAGCTCCGGGTCGCCCTCGATCCAGGCGGGGCGGTCGCCGTCCAGGGCCAGGGAATGGCCGGCGTCCTCGGCGGCGGGGGCGAAGTCCTCCACCACCGTGCGGGCCAGGGCCGTCAGGTCCTCCCGGCGGAAGGCCGATCGCCGGGCCCCGGCCTCGACCTCCGCGATCCGCAGCAGGGCCGAGAAGGTGGCCAGGATGGCGTCCACATCGCGCAGGGCGCCTTCGGTCTGGGTGCGGTGGACCGGGTCCTCCGCCTGCCGCAGGCTCAGCTCCAGCCGCTGGCGCAGGCGGGTCAGCGGCGTGCGCAGGTCGTGGGCGATGTTGTTGGACACCTGGCGCAGGCTGTCCATCAGGGCGGCGATGCGGTCCAGCATGCGGTTGATGGTGTGGGCCAGACGCGCCAGGTCGTCGTCGCCGGCGCCCACCGGGATGCGCCGGGCGAGGTCGCCGTCGATGATGGCCTCGGCGGTGCCGGAGATGGCGGACATGCGCCTCTGCACCGCGCGGCTCAGGGCGAAGCCGCAGGCGACGCCCACCGCCACCACGGCCCCCAGGGCCAGGGCGAAGCCCTTCAGCACGCTCTGTTGCAGGTCCACGACCCGCTCGATGTCGTCGCCGACCATCAGCCGGTAGCCGCCCGGCAGTTCTTCGGTCAGCACGCGCAGCACCGTCGGGTGGGCGCCCCCGAGGCGCACGGTCGACCACCCGGCCGGCCGGCGCAGGCGGGCGAGGGGGCCGGCGAGCGGCCTGCCGTCCGCGGTCTGCGCGCCGAAGCTCAGTTCCCCCGGCGTGTTGCGGCGTTCGTTGATCTCGCCGATCATTCCGGGCGCGCCGCCGGTCTGGTAGTCGACCTTGACGGCCGTCGACTCGGTGCGGATGCGGGCGTCGAACTGCTCGATCAGGGCGGCGCGGGTGGCGAAGATCGTGACCAGCCCCAGGATCGCCACGGCCATGGCGAAGCCGGCGGTGTAGAAGGCGGCCAGCCGCAGGCT
Organism: Caulobacteraceae bacterium; assembly: GCA_028291305.1. Taxonomy (GTDB): domain Bacteria; phylum Pseudomonadota; class Alphaproteobacteria; order Caulobacterales; family Caulobacteraceae; genus BOG-938. The sequence goes on along the minus strand of JAQGII010000166.1, from coordinate 9,221 downwards.
GCTGGAGCCGAACATCTAGGCGGCCCCATCGTGCATCGTGTAGCCCGAGCCGCGCACCGTATGGATCAGCTCGCGCGGATGGCCGCGGTCGATCTTGGCCCGCAGCCGGCTCATGTGGGTTTCAACGATGTTGGTCTGCGGCTCGAAATGGAAGTTCCAGATGCTCTCCAGCAGCATGGTGCGGGTGACCACCCGTCCGGCATTGCGCATCAGGTATTCCAGCAGTTGGAATTCGCGCGGCTGCAGATCGATGCGCACGTTGGCGCGGGTCACGCTGCGCTTGAGCAGGTCCATGCGCAGGTCGCCCACCTGCAGCACCGTGACCACCTCCTGCGGCGGCGGCCGGCGGGCCAGGGCGTTGATCCGGGCCATCAGCTCGACGAAGGCGAAGGGCTTGACCAGGTAGTCGTCGGCGCCGGCGTCCAGCCCCTCGACCCGGTCGTCGATGCCGTCCAGCGCCGTCAGCAGCAGCACCGGGGTCTTGACCCGCGCGCCGCGGATGGTGCGCAGGATGGCCAGGCCGTCCATCTGCGGCAGCATCCGGTCCAGCACGATCACGTCGTAGGACTCGCTCGCCGCCAGGAACAGGCCGTCGCGGCCGGAGGCGGCGTGGTCCACCGCGTGGCCGGCCTCGATCAGGGCCCGCTTCAGGTATTCGGCGGCTTCCTCGTCATCTTCGACCAGGAGCAGTTTCATGCGCGCTCCAATGTCAGGGCATCGACGGCTCTGTCCCAGCAGGCGCCGACCGGCGGCCATACCGCCACACCAGCGACGGGAGGACGAACAGGCTCATCAGGGTCGAGCTGACCAGGCCGCCGAGGATGACGATGGCCATCGGCCCCTGGATCTCGCGGCCGGCCTGCCCGGTCTGGATGGCCAGGGGCAGCAGGCCGAGGGCGGTGACCAGGGCGGTCATCAGGATCGGCGTGACCCGCTCGCGGGTGGCGCGGATGACGGTCTGCAGCGACCAGTCCTGGCCCTCGACGGTCACCAGGTGCTCGGCGTGCGAGACCAGCAGGATGGCGTTGCGCGCGGCAATGCCGAACAGGGTGACGAAGCCCACCAGGGAGCCCAGCGACAGGCTGGCGCCGGTCAGGGCCACGGCGATCACCCCGCCCACCAGGGCGAAGGGCGCGGCGCCCAGGATCAGCCCCACCGCCCGTCCGCTGCCGAAGGCCAGCAGCAGCAGGGCGACCACGCCGCCGGCGGCCAGCATGACATTGAACATCAGCTCGTTGCGCGCGGTCTTGGCCCCCTCGGCGGTGCCGGCATAGGCGACATAGACGCCGGGCGGCAGCTTGATCTTGGCGGCGATGGCGGCCTGCGCGGCCTTGGTCACCGACTGCACGTCCTTGGGCTCCGGATTCGCCGTCACCACGTTGCGGCGCAGGCCGCCTTCATGGCTGATGATGGTGCGGCCTTCGGACAGCTGCACCTTGGCCACCTCCTTCAGCGGCACGGTCACGCCGTTGGCGCCGCGCAGGACCAGGTCGGCCACCGCCTCGGGGTCCTGGCGCAGGCCCGGCGGGGTGGTCACCGCGATCTGCACCACCCGCGCGTTGTCGTAGATCTGGGCGGGAACCGAGCCCTGGTAGGCGGTCTGCACCGCGTCCATCACCTCGGAGGCCGATAGGCCGTATTGCGCCAGCTTGGCGAAATCCAGGTCCACCCGCACGGCGGGGGTCATGGGCGGGGTCTGCACCAAGACATCCTTGGCTCCCGGCAGGGTCTTCAATACAGCGGCGATCTGGGCGGCGGAGGCGTCGATCTGGTCCAGGTCGGGTCCGTAGACGTTGACCGCCAGGGCGGCGGTCTCGCCGGTCAGGGTCTCGCCGATGCGGTCGCCGAGGAAGGTCAGCACCTCGGTGATCAGGCCGGGATAGGCGGCCAGCACCTCGTGGATCGATTTCTCGATGCGGTCCTGCTCGGCGGCCTTCAGCTTCGGCTTCAGCTCGACGTGGAATTCGCTCTTCTCGGTTCCCCAGGTGTCCTCGCCGCCTTCGGCGCGGCCGATCTGCTGCTCGGCGCTCTGCACGCCCGGAATGGCCAGCAGGTCCTTGGTGATCGCTTGACCATAGTTGCGCATGGCCCCCAGCGACGTGCCGGGCGGCCCGGACACGCCCAGCACGAAATGGCTTTCCTTGAAGGCGGGCAGGAGCTCGGAATTGAATAGCATCAGGCCGGCGCCGGTGATGACCGCGGCGACCACCGCCCCGATCACCGCCAGGTTGGGCAGGGCGCAGATCCGCTCCAGCACCCGGTCGTGCCAGTCCTTGGCGCGGATCAGGCCGCCGGCCTCGTCGTGCAGCTTGGCGTTCTTCAGCAGCAGCAGGGTGAGCGGCGGGGTGACGATCAGGGCCACGGCCAGGGACGCCAGGGTAGCCAGGATGAAGGAGGCCGCCAGCGGCGAGAAGAAGGCGCCCTGCAGCCCGTGCAGCAGCAGGATCGGCAGGAGCACGAAGGCCACCACCAGGGTGGCGTAGATCACCGGGGCGCGGACCTCCAGCGAGGCGTGCAGGATGGTGGTCTCGGCGGGCTGGCCGGCCGGCGCCGTGCGCAGGCGGCGCACGATGTTCTCCACGTCGATCACCGCGTCGTCCACCACCACCCCCAGCGCCACGGCCAGGCCGCCCAGCGTCATGGTGTTGATGGTCCAGCCGAGGGCGTTCATCACGATGATCGCGGCGAGCAGGGACAGCGGGATGCTGATGAAGGACACCAGCACCGTGCGCGCGTCGCGCATGAAGGCGAACAGGACGATGGCGATCAGCACCGCGCCGATGGCCAGGTCGTCGGCGATGCCGGACAGGGCGGAGGTGATGAAGTTGGCCGGCCGGTGCAGCCCGCCGCTCATCACTACCCCCTGGGCGTCGAGCGACGGCTTCAGCTCCTGGAGCGCGGCCTCGACGGCCTCCGTCGCCCGCAGGGTGTTGGCCCCGTACTGGCTGGACATGCTGATCAGCACGCCCGGCTTGCCCATGATCAGCGCGTCGCCGTTGAGCGGGGCGGAGGCGTTCAGCACCTCGGCCACGTCGCCGACGCGGATGATGGCGCCGTCGGTGGTGGCGATGGGCGCGGCGGCGACGTCCTGCGCCGTGCGGGCCTGGCCATTGGGGGTGACCAGGATGCGCTGCTGGTCGGTGTCGATGAAGCCGCCGCCGGAGGTTCCGGTGGAGGCCTTGACCGCATTGGTCACGTCGCTGAAGGCCAGGCCGCGCGCGGCCAGGTCGTCCGGGCGGACCCGCACTTCCAGCCGGTGGATCTGCCCGCCGTAGATCGTCGCGCGGGCCACGCCCGGGGTGGACAGGATGCGCGGCCGGATCACGGTCTCGATCAAGGTGCGCAGGGCTATCGGGCTCATCCGATCGCTGGTGAAGCCGACCTTGAGCAGGTCCATGGTCGAGGAGGTCAGCGGCGCCACGGCGGGCGGCTTGACCCCCTGCGGCAGGGCGGCGGTGGTCTCCGCCACGGCCTCGGCGACCACCTGGCGGGCGCGGTAGGGGTCGGAGCCCTCGGCGAACACCACCTGCACGATCGACAGGCCGGGAATGGATTGCGAGCGCACCGAGGTGACGCCGGCGGCGCCGTTGACGGCCTGCTCGACCACGCGGGTGACCAGCTGTTCCACCTGGTCGGCGGCAAGCCCCGGGGCCTCGGTCTGGATCTCGGCCTGGGCCGGCACGAAGTCGGGGAAGACGTCGAACTTGGCGTGGCGCAGCACGATGCCGCCGTAGATCAGCAGCAGCAGAGCGAAGGCGGCCACCAGCCGGGGGCGGCTCAGCGACCAGCGGACGATTGCGTTGAGCATGGGATCAGTCGCCGCCGGCTTCGCCGACGTTGGTCTCGGCCGCGAACAGGGCGGCGGAACCCGCGGTCACCACCTGCTCGCCGGGTCTGAAGCCGGCCGGGACGAACAGGCCGCCGGGATCGACGATCCCGCGCTCCACCGGCTTCCTCAGGAAGCTCTCCTGCGCGGTCCGCACATAGAGCCAGGTTTCGCCGCCGCTGCGCAGCAGGGCTCCGCGCGGCGCCACCACGCCGCGGACCGGCCCCGAGGCGGTCAGCTTGACCGGGGCGGCCAGGCCGTTGGACAGCAGGCCGGCGTTCTTGCCGCCGATCCGGGCGATCAGGCCGGGCGACATCAGCCGCGGGTCCGCCGCGCGGGCGGCGCCCAGCACGGCGCCGTGGAACAGGCCCAGCGATCCGAAGTCGATGTCGACGCCGCGCAGCCCGGCCTGTCCCTGGCCGGAGGCGGTGTCGATGCGCACCAGGGCGGCGCGGCCGGCGGCCAGGTCGGCGACCAGGACGCCGCGCTGGCGATCCGACATCCGGGCCAGGCCCTCGCCCCACTCCAGGCCGACGCGCCGGCGCAGCAGGGCCAGGCGCGAGGCGTCGGCGCTGGCCTGGGCCTGGGCCGCCTGCAGCGCCTTGGTGGAGATGGCCTGGTCGTCGGCGTTCAGGATCTTGGACCGGGCGGCCTGGGCGGCCGAGGCGGCGGCGGCGGCCTGGGCGGTCTGGATGTCGGAGTCCAGCTGGGCCAGGGGACTGGGGTCCAGCACCCGGGCGAAACCGGGGATGGTGGCGGTGCGTGTGGCGGCCAGCAGGGGCTGCACGACGAAGCCGAGCTTGTGCTGGGTCTCCAGCGGCAGCTTGACCGGCTTGATCTCTTCGGCGGCCTGGGCGGACAGGGTCCACAGACTGGCCAGGGCGGCGCCGGCCAGCGCGCGGGTGATGGTCTTCTTCATTGGGAGTCTCCAGCGCGCTTGACGGCGGCTTCCAGCACGGCGGCTTCGCCGGGGCTGGGACGGCGTAGGGCGTCTTCCAGGTCGGCGACCGCGGTCCAGGTCAGTCTCCAGGCCTCCAGGACGGCGATTTCGGCGTCCACGGCGGCGGCCTGCGCCGCCTCCTGGTCGGTGCGGTCCAGCTCTCCCGCCGCCAGCGCCTTGCGCGCGGCGGTGTCGGCGCGGCGGGCCAGGGGCAGGTCCTGGCCCAGGGCGCGGTCCAGTCCGGCCTTGGCTCCGGCCAGCGCCGCGGAGGTCTGGTCCACTCCGGCCAGGACGGCGGCCTGCACCGTGTCGAGCTTGGCTCCGGCCTGGGCGCGCTTGGCCTCGGCGGAGCGGATGTTGGCCCGGTTCAGGTCGCGCGGCGGCAGGACCAGGGTCAGGTCGAAGGGGATTTTGTGCTGGCCGCGCTCGAACGTGTAGCTGGGGCCCAGCTGCACGTCGGGGCGCTGCTTGGCCACTTCCAGCCGCAGACCCTGCTCGGCGATGTCGTAGTCGGCCACCGCGCGCAACACGTCGCGCCGGCGCAGGACCGCCTCCTGGCGCCAGGCGATCAGGTCCGGCCCGGCCGGCGGCTCGACCGAATCGGGCAGCGGCTCAAGCACGATGGGCTCGACGGCGGACACGGGCGCGCCCAGCGCCTTGGCCAGGACAGCGTCGGCCTGGACGCGCAGGTTGGTCAGGTCCTGCAGCCGGCGCTGGGCGGCGGCCAGTTCGATGGCGGCGGTGATGCCGGCGGGCCGCGCGTCCTCGCCCGAGCGGATGCGTTGCTCCAGCTTGCGGGCGCGGTCCTCGCGCAGCTGCACCGCCAGCTGGGCAAGCACGGCTTCCTGCTCGGAGGCCAGCCGCTGGATGCGGGCGTGGACCACCGCGCTGCGCACCGTCCAGATGGCCTCGGCGTAGTCGTACAGGGCCTGCACCGCGACGAGGTCGGCGGCGTTGAGCCGCGCGCTGCGCTTGGCGCCGTAGTCCAGGGGGATGTTGAGCAGCCCGTTGTAGAGCCAGGGCGTCGTGCCGCCCGCGTCGCGGGAATATTCCGCGATCAGCAACAGGGTGATCGGCGGCGGCGTGCGCGAGGCCTTGGCCGCCGCCCGCGCCGCCCGGTAGTTCGCTTCGGACTCGCGCACGGCGGGCGAGTGGGCGATAGCGGCGGCGAGCAGCGCCTGGTTGCTCCATGCGGCGCCCGGCGGCGGCGGGTCCAGGCGGACGGCGTCATAGCGCGCCGCGAACTTCTCCGGGGCCACCGGCCGAGGTTCATAGTGGGCGCAGGCGCCGAGGACGGCGCCGGCCGTCGCGACCAGCGTCAGGGTTCGCAGGGCTTTCATCGGCAGAGCTTGACCTTAAGGGCCGACAACCAGCAACTCGAACGTGCCGGGCACGGCCACCGGACGTTTGCTGCCCGCGGCGGGGGGACCCATCTTGGCCATCGGCAGGTAGAGCCTGCCGGTCTTGGGATCGACCGTCCCGGTGCGGGCGCTGACGGCGGTCTTCAGCACCTGGACCACCTTCAGCTTCGGCCCGGCCGCGGAGACGATGTCGAGCTCGCCGCTCTCGCCGGCGGTGACGAACAGCAGCTTGCGCGCCGGGTCGTAGATCACCGCGTCCGGCCCGTCGCCGACCTTCAGCTTGTCGACGGTCTTGCCCGACGCCGGATCGACCACCGCCGCCACGCCGTCGCACGACGCCAGCAGCCGGTCGGCGGCGGCGGCGTAGGCCAGGCCGGTCGGGCCTTCGCAGCCGTCGAGCTTGTAATGGGCCAGGACCTTGCGGCCGGCGATGTCCACCGAGATGATCTCGCTGGTCTTCTCGTCGTTGACCCACAGGCGCCCCTTGCCGTCGACGGCCGCGAACTCCAGCGCCGAGCCGACCGGGATGGTGGCCACCGCCGCCTGCTTGGCCACGTCGATGAAGGTCACCTCGCCGCCGGTGTGGGCCATGACGAAGGCCAGGCCGCTCTTGGGATCGTAGATGGCGGCGTCCGGGTTCTTGCCGGTGGCCACGGTGGCCAGGGTCTTGCCGGTGCGGGCGTCGACGAACACGGCGGTGTCCGAGCCGCCGTTGGTCACCAGCAGCAGGCCGCCGGGCAGGGGAACCGGCGCATGGGCGCGCACGGCGCTGGCCAGCTGCGGCGTGACCTTGCCGCTGTCGGCGTCCACCGCCATGATCGCGGCGCCCTTGGCCAGATAGATGCGCCGCGTCTCGGGATCGAAGGTGGCGTAGTCCCAGCCGCCGTCCGGCCCGGCGATATGGCCGACGACCTTGTAGGCGGGGGCCTGCGCGGATGCCGGCGAGGTCAGGGACATCAGGCCGATCAGGGCCGCGCCGCAGAGGATCGTTGCTTTCACGGGGCTCTCCTAGTGTTCAGGTCGTTGGATAGGGCCATCGACATCACGGCGTGATGACCGGCACATTGATAAAACTCAATGCGCGCCCCCGGCTCGCTCTTGGCCCGATCAGGCGCTAGAGGTCGCCCGGACGCAAGAGGGCGCGCGAAACCTATGAAGATCGTCATCACCGGCGGCGCCGGCTTCCTCGGCCAGAAGTTGGCGCGTCGCCTGCTGCAGCTGGACGGGATCGCCGCGCGGGACGACGGCGTGCGCCGGCCCATCGACGAGGTGGTGCTGGTCGACAGGGTGGCCGCCCCGGACCTGGGCGTCGCGCGCGTCCGCAGCGTCGCGGCCGACATCACCGACGCGCAGGTCATGGGCGGCCTGATCGGGCCGGACGTGGACCTGGTCTTCCACTTGGCGGCCATCGTCAGCGGCGCCGCCGAAGCGGACTTCGATCTCGGCATGGCCATCAACCTGGACGCCTCGCGCCGGCTGCTCGACCTGTGCCGCGCCGCCGGCCACCGGCCGCGCGTGGTGTTCACCTCCTCGGTCGCGGTCTACGGCGGGGCGCTGCCGCCGGTGGTGACCGACGAGACCCGACTCGATCCGCGCTCCTCCTACGGTGTGCAGAAGGCGATCGGCGAGCTGCTGCTGGGCGACTACACCCGCAAGGGCTTCGTCGACGGCCGCATCCTGCGCCTGCCGACCATCAGCGTGCGGCCGGGGGCGCCCAACAAAGCGGCGTCTTCCTTCGCCAGCGGCCTGATCCGCGAACCGCTGGGCGGACAGCCGACCGTCTGCCCGGTCTCGACCGACCTGCGCCTGTGGCTGCTGTCGCCGCGCGGGGCCATCGATGGCATCGTCGCCGGGGCGCAGTTGCCCTCGTCCGCGCTGGGCGACCAGCGCGCCCTGAACCTGCCCGGCCTGTCGGTCAGCGTGGCCGAGATGATCGCGGCCCTGGAGCGCGCCGGCGGCCGGGCGGCCGTGGACCTGATCCGCTTCGAGCGCGACCCGGCGGTGGAGGCCATCGTCGGCGGCTGGCCGGCCGCGTGGGACATCTCGCGCGCGCAGGCCCTGGGCCTGAAGGGCGACCCCGACTTCGACGCCATCGTGCGGGCCTATGTGGAGGACGAACTGAATTAAGTCGGGGCATGCTCCCCCGCTTGCTTGCGGGGGAGGACGCAGACGTCAGTCCTCGTGCGAATGTTCCGGGTGCACGTCCTGCAAGCCGAACGTCGCGATCAGGTCCTGCACCTGGGCGGGCGACAGGCAGCGGGGGTTGAGCCCGCGCAGCAGCAGGTAGAGCCTGGCCGTCTCCTCCAGCTCCTCGGTGGCGAACACCGCCGCCTCCAGGGTGTCGCCGCAGACCACCGGGCCGTGGTTGGCCAGCAGCACCGCGGAATGCCTGCCCGCCAGGCCGCGGATGGCGTCGGCCACCGCCGGGTCGCCCGGCCGGTAGTAGGGCAGCAGGGCGGGCGAGCCGCACTTCATCAGGAAGTAGGGCGTCATCGGCGGCAGGGCGGCCACATGTCCGACCTTGGGCTCGATCTCCGGCAGCAGGGTGATCGCCACCGCGTGGGTGGAGTGCAGGTGGACGATGGCGCGGGCCGAGGCGCGGCTGTCGTAGAGGGCCGCGTGCAGCGGGATCTCCTTGGTGGGCTTGTCGCCGTCCAGCAGCCGGCCCTGGGCGTCCAGGCGCGACAGGCGCGCGGGGTCGAGGAAGCCGAGCGAGGCGTTGGTCGGCGTCACCAGCCAGCCGCCGGCCTCGGTGCGCACCGAGATGTTGCCCGACGAGCCGGGGGTCAGGCCGCGCTCGAATAGCGAGCGGGCGAAGGTGCAGATGTCTTCGCGCAGGCGGGAGTCGGACACGCTGGGGCTTCCCTTGAGACGGACGGCGCCGCTCCCTCCTAGCACGATTGTTGCGGGCGCAACGATGCGCCATTGGCGGCGGGCCCGCGCCGGCCTAACAAGGCCGACCAAGCGCCGGCGGATGGGACGGATCGGCGGGACCTGAAGGGGAGGCCTCATGGCCGCGACGGATTTTGCCGCCATGCCGGGCGTCGCGGCGAGCGACGGCGACATCGCCAAACGCGCCTACGGCAAGGTGATG
>JAQGII010000003.1 GCA_028291305.1 Caulobacteraceae bacterium | reverse complement strand
ACGCCGTCCTACAAGTCGATTCCCGTCCTGCTCCGCGCCGCCGCCGAGCGCTGAGATCCCCGGCCGCGGGCGCGGCCCGCCGAAGGCTTGAAGCCGGCGTCACGAGCATGCCCCTGGCCCACGCCGGACCGGCTCAGCCTTTCTCATAACAGCTCAACGGTCGGCCAAGGACCCCCGCGTCGATCGGGTCGTAGTCTTGGGACGCTGGCCGGACGCTCCGCTCGGCGCCTTGGCAACGTAGCCGCTGTCGCGCGGAGGGGTGAATGGTTGGAATCGTCAAGCTCGCCTTGCGCCGCCCCTACACCTTCATCGTCATGGCGCTGCTGATTCTGATTTTCGGCGTCATCTCGGTGTTCCGCACGCCGACCGACATCTTCCCCAACATCAACATCCCGGTGGTCAGTGTCGTCTTTAGCTACACCGGCCTCTCACCCGACAACATGGCGGGACGCATCGTCACCTACTATGAGCGCGCCGCCACCACGAGCGTGAACAACATTGAGCACCTCGAGTCTGTGTCGATGGCCAACTACGGCATCGTCAAGATCTTCTTCCAGCCGAGCGTGAACATCAGCGAGGCGATGGCTCAAGTCTCCGGCATGTCGCAGACGGTTCTCAAGCAGATGCCGGCCGGGATCACGCCGCCGACCATCCTGCGCTTTGATGCGTCGAGCGTGCCGATCCTGCAGATTGCGCTGTCGAGCGCCAAACTCTCTCAGGCGGCCCTGTTCGACGAAGCCAGCAGCATCATCCGCCCGCAACTCGCCTCGGTCCCCGGCGCGGCCATCCCCTTGCCCTACGGCGGCTTGGTCCCGCAGATCCAGGCGGACCTCAATCAGCAAGCCCTGCACACCTACGGCCTGTCGGCGAACGACGTCGTCAACGCCCTGGCGGCGCAGAACCTGATCACTCCGGTCGGCAACCAGAAGATGGGGACGTTCGATTATACGGTGAACCTCAACAACTCGCCCGACACGATCGACGCGTTCAACAACCTGCCAGTCAAGACGGTCAATGGCGCGGTCATCTACATGCGCGACGTGGCCTATGTGCACAGCGGCAGCCCGCCGCAGACCATCGTCGTCCATGTCGACGGTAAGAACGCCGTCCTGTTGTCGGTCATCAAAGGCGGCGCGACCTCAACCCTGAACATCATTTCCGGCATCAAGGCGCGCCTGCCGGGCGTCGCACAGACCCTGCCGGCGAGTCTGAAGCTGACGACCGTCGGGGACCAGTCCGGATACGTGACCAGCGCGGTGTCGGACGTCGCCCGCGAGGCGCTGATCGCGGCGGCGCTGACCGCGACCATGATCCTGCTGTTCCTCGGCAGCTGGCGCTCGACCCTGATCATCACGATCTCGATCCCGCTCGCGATCCTGTCGTCGGTGACGGCGCTCTCGCTGCTGGGCGAGACCATCAATGTCATGACCCTCGGCGGCCTGGCGCTCGCCGTCGGCATCCTCGTCGACGACGCCACCGTGACGATCGAGAACGTCAACCGACACCTCGACCTCGGTCAGGACATCGAATCCGCGATCGTGCACGGCGCCCGGGAGATCATGATCCCAGCGACCGTCTCGCTCGCCTGCATCTGCATCGCCTTCGTGCCGATGTTCGCGCTGGGCGGCATCGCCGGCTATCTGTTCCGGCCGCTCGCCGAGGCGGTCATCTTCGCGCTGATCGCCTCCTATGTGCTGACCTACACTCTGGTGCCGACGCTGGCGATCCGCCTCCTGCGCCGGGCAGCCCCCCGCGGCGAGGGTGCGGAGCCCTCGGCTCACCCAGGCAACAACCCGCTGGTCAGATTTCAAAGAGGCTTCGAGCATCGGTTCGAAGGGGTGCGTCAACACTATCGCGGCCTGCTGCAGCTGAGCCTGCAGAACCGGCGCAAGTTGATCGCCGGATTTCTGGTCGCTTCTCTGCTCTCGATGGGCCTGGTGCCGATGCTCGGCCAGGACTTCTTCCCCGCGGTCGACGGCGGTCAGATCAAGCTGCATGTCCGGGCCCAGACCGGCACCCGGATCGAGGACACCACGAAGCTCTCCGACAAGGTCGGCCTGGCGATCCGGAAGATCATCCCGGCCGATCAGTTGGCCGGCGTCGTCGACAACATCGGCGTCAGCGTCAGTGGCATCAACATGGCCTATAACAACTCGGGGACGATCAGCACCGCAGACGGCGACATCCTGATCAGCCTGACCGCGAAGCACGCGCCGACCGCCGGCTATGTCCGAACGATGCGGGAAAAGCTGCCGGCCCTGTTCCCGGGTGTCACCTTCTCCTTCCTGCCCGCCGACATCGTCAGCCAGATCCTGAATTTCGGCCTGCCTGCGCCAATCGATCTGCAGGTCGTCGGCAACAATGTGCAGGCGAACCGCAAGTACGCCAACGAACTGCTGTCCCGGATCAGCAAGATTCCGGGAGTCGCCGACCCGCGTATCGAGCAGGCCTTCCAGCAACCGACCTTGAACGTGAACGTCGACCGCTCCCTGGCGGGCTTGGCGGGCATCACTGAGCGAGAGACCTCCACCGCCATGCTCGACACCCTGGCGGGCAGCACCCAGACCAACCCCACCTTCTGGCTGAACCCCAAAACCGGAATTTCCTACCCGGTCGCCGTTCAGACTCCGCAGACCCAGATCGACACCATGGGGGCGCTCCAGAACATTCCGTTGACCGCAGGGGGCGGCCCCGACACCGGATCGCAACTTCTGGGCGGGCTGGCCACGATCCAGCGGGCCCCCAGCGACGCCCTCGTGTCCCACTACGATGTCCGCCCGGTCATCGACATCTATGCGACCCCGCAGGGCCGGGACCTCGGAGGCATCGCCGGCGATATCCGCGCGGCGATCAAGGCGACGGCCGGCGATCTGCCGCACGGCGCCAGCGTCGTGTTGCGCGGACAGGTGCAGACGATGTCGAGCGCCTATCTCCAGCTGTTCGCCGGCCTCGCCCTGGCGATCGTGCTCATCTACTTCCTGATCGTCGTCAATTTCCAGTCGTGGCTGGATCCCTTCGTGATCATCACGGCGCTGCCGACCGCGCTCGCCGGCATCGTCTGGATTCTGTTCGCCACCGGCACGACGCTCTCTGTTCCGGCGCTCACCGGCGCGATCATGTGCATGGGCGTCGCCACCGCCAACAGCATCCTGGTGATCGCCTTCGCCCGTGAGCGCTTGGCGGACGGCGTGGACGCCGTGACCGCCGCCATGGAGGCGGGCAGCACACGATTCCGGCCCGTCATCATGACCGCGCTGGCGATGATCATCGGGATGGTGCCAATGGCCCTCCTGCCTGGGCAGAACGGCCCGCTGGGCCGCGCTGTGATCGGGGGCCTGTTGTTCGCCACCTGCGCAACCCTCATCTTTGTGCCGACCATGTTCAGCCTCGTGCACGCGCGCGCGCCGAAAAGGTCGGCCGAGGCGACGGACCCCTCGGCCATCCCAGCCGACATGTAAGACCGATGTCCAGGAACCCGTGAAGATCCCCGGTCGTCGGTCGGCTGAAGCTCGCGCCGGCCCTCGAGGATGCCCCGGCGGAGCGTCTCGAACGCGCGGGTCCTCCTCCTGAATGGGGTCGTCGACCTGGCCCCACAGGGCATCGACGCCGCGGTTCGCCTGGCTCAGCGTCCAGATTTCCAATCTCGTCAGCGGGGGAGTCCGACGCCTCGGCTGCGCCGGAGCGCCTGGCGCTCCGTCGGCGATGGATCGACCGGGTCAGCGGGCTGAACGGTTAGGCGTCAGGCCTGAATTGCCGCCGGCCGCCGACAGGCTGAATGTCTCAGGTGACCGCCGGGGCTTGAGCCGCGCGCAACCGGGCCATGGGCCGGGCGAAGGTGGCGCGCTTAAGCATAGCTTGGGCCATGGATTCGAACTCGCCGCTTTCCGTGAGCTTGGCCATGGCATAGGCGCGCATCGTCTGGAGCAGGCGGAAGCGCGGCGTTGGCTGAGAATCGTCGCGGACGACGAGAGACTTGGTGACGAGGTGCGCAACGCTCGCCAGGACCTGCGATGCCGCGACGTCGCTGTTCGCCGCGACGGCGCTCGCTTCCTCCATCGTGAATTCACCGCCGAACACCGCAAGGCGTCGCATGACCGCGCGCTCAGGCTCGGACAGCAGATCGTAACTCCAGTCGAGGGTTCCCCGCAGCGTCTGCTGCCGGGTCGGCGCCGTGCGGCGGCCGGCGGTGAGCAGGCTTAGTTGATCATCCACTCGCGAGGCGAGCCACTCGACTCCAAGCACCGCCGCGGTCGCCGCGGCGAGTTCGATAGCCAGGGGAATGCCGTCGAGGCGCCGGCAGATCTTCGCCGCCGCAGCGCCCATGCGCGCGTCGGGCTGCGAACGTGGCTCGGCCGCGAACGTGCGCGCCATGAACAGCTTTGCCGCGCTATGCCGCATCAGCTCCTCGAGCTCCTCGGCGCCCTCGGGCGGCACATCGAGTGGCGGCACGCGATAGACCCATTCCGCTTCAGCCCGCAAGGGCTCCCGGCTCGTGGCCATCACCTGCATCGACGCGTTCCCATGCAGCAGCGCTTCGACGATCACCGCCGCAGCGCCGATCAGGTGCTCGCAATTGTCGAGCACCAGCAGCAACCGGCTTGAGGCGAGCGCCGCGGCGAGATCGTTGGGCGAGGTCACTGCATCGCTGAGGCCGAGGGCTGAAGCAATGGCGGGCAGCACGAGCGCGGGATCCGACAAGGGTCCAAGTTCGACGATCCAGACGCCATCGGCGAAGTCCTCAAGCACGCGCCGTCCCAGTTCGACGGCCAGCCGCGTCTTGCCGATACCCCCCGCGCCCACCAGCGTGACCAGGCGGTTTGCCGAGACAAGCGCCGCGACATCCTCGAGCTGGACCTCGCGCCCGATCAGATCCGACGTGGCCGCCGGGAGGTTGTGGTGCGGTTTCGAACCCGTGGCCTGTACAACCGCGCCGCCAACTCGGTTGAACGCTGCGTCGGCCTGTTGGGCGCCAGCATCAGGCGCCGAGGTGGTGAGCTCGGCGACGAACCGATAGCCACGGCCGGACACGGTTCTTATGAAGTCGCGATCTTTGCCCAGCGCCTTGCGCAACGTCGAAATCTGGAACTGCAGGCAATTCTCCTCGACCGACGTCGTCGGCCAAACGCGGCTGAGAAGTTCGTCCTTGGTGACCAGCAGGCCGCGGCCTTCGATCAGAGCAAAGAGAACGTCGATTGCGCGACTGCCGAGCGGTACGGGCATCCCGTCAGCGAGAAGCTCGCGACTGTAGGTCAGCAGGCTGAAGCGTCCAAACCCGATCGCACGCGGGCGGGGGCCGTCGCTCACAGCGGGTTCGCTGCGTGTGCGACCGTGGGTGTCGACGTCCTGTGCGGGGATGGCGTGACCGACAACGCCGGGCAAGGCATCACCGACGGGCCCGAGTTCTCCGTACGAGTGTCGGTGAGGGTTCGATTGTGCGAGAGTCATTGTTTTCTTCCATCCCGCGGTCGCGTCTCAAGCGCCACCCGAACGCATGTGAGCAAGTGGCCTTCGTCGAACGGCTTGGGCAGGTAGCACTGCACGCCGGCTCG
>JAQGII010000513.1 GCA_028291305.1 Caulobacteraceae bacterium | reverse complement strand
TATCGCTCGAAGCGTAAAAAAGGGCTCTAAATTCATATATTTAGAGCATGATGGCCACCGAAACCGGCATCCACTTCCGGCTATCATGCTCTGGCGGCCTCCCCTACTTGCTCGCCGCGGCGATGGCGGCGTCGAGCTGGGCCAGGGTCTGCTCGCCTTCGAGCTTGGTCCCGTTGACGATGAAGGTGGGGGTGGCGTTGATGTTGTCCTGGGTGGACACTTTCTCGACCCGCGCGTTGAGGGCGTTCAGCGCCTTCTCGTCGGAGATGCAGTCGGTGAACTGCTTCTCGGTCATGCCGGCCGATTGCGCGATGCGCAGAAGACCTCCACGCAAATCATTGGATTTGTAGATGTTTTCCTGGTCGCGGTAGATCGCGTCGAGGACGCTGAAATACTTGTCCGGCCCGGCGCAGCGGGCGGTCAGGAAGCCGGCGGCGGCGAACTGAACCGGCGGGGTCAGGAACTCGTGGAACACGTAGCGCACCTTGCCGGTGTCGACGTACTTCTTCTTGAACTCGGGGAAGACCTCGTTGTTGAAGCGCGCGCAGTGCGGGCACGAGGCCGAGGCGTATTCGGCCACCGTCACCTTGGCGTTGGGGCTACCCAGCGACATGTCCTCGGCCGAGGCGGCGCCGACCGTGGCGGACTTGTTGCAGGCGCCCAGCGCGAGAACGGCGGCGGCGAGGATCGCGAGACTGCGGCGGATACTGGCCATGAGGCGTTTCCCGAAAATCAGGTCCATGAGTTAAGTGCGATTCCCACCTGCGGAGGCATCGCGTTGCCTGCGAGGAACCCCGGCAGGCCGGGTCTTGTCAATCGCGTGTTGGGCCGAGCGCCTACCTGGCCACCAGGGGATCGAGCACGGCGACGAAGTCGCCGAGGGGCTTTACGCCCTCGATCCGGGTCGATCCGATAACGAAGGTGGGCGTGGCGTTGAAGCCGTCGTGGTCGGCCTTGCTGACCCGATCGTTGAGCGCCTGGACGGCCTTCTCGTCGGCGGTGCAGGCCGCCACCTGGTCCTTGGACAGGCCGAACTTCTCGGCGATCTTCAACAGGCCGCCGGGCAGGTCGCCGCTCTCGTAGATGGCGGCCTGCTGGTGGAACACCTCGTCCAGCACGGGAAAGTATTTGTCGGGGCCGGCGCAGCGCGCGACCAGGAAGGCGATGCCGGCGAACTGCTCGGGCGGGGTCAGCACTTCGCGGAACACGTAACGCACCTTGCCGGTATCGATGTACTTCTTCTTCAGCTCGGGGAAGACGTCGTTGTTGAAGTGCGCGCAGTGCGGGCACGAGGCCGAGGCGTACTCGATCATCGTCACCTTGGCCTTCGGATTGCCGAGCGACATCTCCGCGGCCATCACCGGCGGCAGGCTCGGCGCCGGGGCGGCGGACGCCGCGCGCAGGCCCGCCGCAGCGACCAGGGCGAACAGGACAAGGCTAAGCCGGCGGTAGGGCGCCATCGGGACCATCCGTGAAGAGCGACGGTCTAGTAGGAGCGATCAGGCGGCGCCGTCAACGCCCGTCCTCGGCGCGCAGCACCTCGCGGCCGAGCCGCAGCAGGGCGCGCTTGAGCGGGCCGTCCTGGACCTTGGCCAACCCCTCCTCCAGTTCGGCCTCCTTGGCGGCGTCCAGCGGCTGGGCGCGGCGGCGGCGCGCCTTGGCGACCTCGGCCGCCGCCAGCGCGGCGACCGGCGGCTTGACCCGCCCCTGCACAATGCGCAGCTTGGCCACCGTTCCCTCGCCAAGGAACAGGTTGACCCGCGCCAGCACCTCCGGCGCCTGGTGCTGGATCAGGGCGGCGGCGGGGCCATCGACCTTCAGCTCCAGGGTGGCGCCGCCGGTGCGGCTCTTGACCAGTTTCACCGGTTCGGTGCGCAGGGCCAGCGTCTCGCCGGCGATCTCCCGCCAGCGCGCGCGCAGCACGTCCGGCCCCTGGCCGAAGCGCTCCTCCAGCCCCTTGATGAACTTGCCCAGGCCCCTGCCCGCCGTCGGCGGCGGACGGCGCGCCGGCCGCGTCCGGCAGCGGGCCAGGATGCGCATGGTTTCCGCGGAGTCGGGCAGGCGGCGGGGCATGGGACGTATCCTAGCCTCTTCTCGTCATCCCCGGAACAAGCCCGAGGATGACGATGGTCGAGAAGGCCGCTAAACCCGGCCCGTGCTGTCCACGCCGAACATCCGCGCCCGCCTGCTCGCCTGGTACGACGACAACGCCCGCGCCCTGCCGTGGCGCGTGGGGCCGGCCGAGCACGCCGCAGGAATGCGCGCCGATCCGTACCGCGTCTGGCTGTCGGAGGTGATGCTGCAGCAGACCACCGTGCCCCACGCGACCCCCTATTTCCTGGACTTCACCCGCCGGTGGCCCACCGTCGCCGAGTTGGCCGGCGAGCAAGACGGCGAGGTCATGGCCGCCTGGGCGGGCCTCGGCTACTACGCTCGGGCCCGCAACCTGCTAGCCTGCGCCCGCGCGGTGGCGGAGCGCCACGGCGGCGTCTTTCCCGACAGCGAGGCGGGCCTGCTCGCCCTGCCCGGCGTCGGCGCCTACACCGCCGCGGCCGTGGCGGCGATCGCCTTCAACCGGCCCGCCAATGTGGTCGACGGCAACGTTGAGCGGGTCGTCTCGCGCCTGCATGCGGTCCGCACGCCCCTGCCCGCCGCCAAGCCCGAGCTGAAGGCGCTGGCCGGCAATCTCGTGGGCGCCGAGCGGCCAGGCGACTGGGCCCAGGCGCTGATGGACCTCGGCGCCACCGTCTGCCGGCCCAAGGCGCCCCTGTGCGACCGCTGCCCGCTGTCGCAGACTTGCGCCGCCTTCGCCGAAGGCCAGCCCGAGACCTATCCGCGCAA
>JAQGII010000155.1 GCA_028291305.1 Caulobacteraceae bacterium | reverse complement strand
AACGCCACCGGCAACTTCACCAAGATTGTGCAGCGCGTGCCGGTGAAGATCGTCCTGGACCCCAAAGACCCGATGCTGGCGCGCCTGCGCGCCGGCATGTCGGTGGAGGCCGCCGTCGACACCCGCGGCTCCGACCAGTAGCGCCGCCGCCCGCCCTTCCACCCGCCCGTTCAGGGAGCGATCATGTCCGTCACCGCCGATGCCGGGGCTTCCCCCGCCGCCATCCACGATCCCGACGCCGTCTCGATGAAGACCTGGATGGCCGTGGTCGGCTCGGCGCTGGGCGCCTTCCTGGCCATCCTCAACATCCAGGTCGTGGCCTCGTCCCTGGCCGACATCCAGGGCGCCATCGGCGCCGGCGTCGACGACGGGGGCTGGATCACCACCTCCTACCTGGTCGCCGAGATCATCGTCATCCCGCTCAGCGCATGGCTGGCGCGGGCCTTCTCCCTTCGCGCCTACATGCTGACGAACACCTTCCTGTTCCTGGCGCTGTCGGTGGCCTGCGCCTTCGCCACCAACCTCAACCAGATGATCGTGGTGCGCTTCCTGCAGGGCTGCGCGGGCGGGGTGCTGATCCCCCTGGCCTTCAACATCATCATGACCCGCCTGCCGCCCTCCAAGCACCCGACGGGCCTGGCGATCTATTCGGTGTCGGCGATCTTCGCCCCCTCCATCGGCCCGGTGATCGGCGGCTACTTCAACGACACGTTCGGCTGGCAGTCGATCTTCCTCGTCAACCTCCTTCCCGGCGCGGTGATGATGGCCATGCTGTGGTTCTCCATCGAGAAGGCGCCGCCCCAGTTGGACGCGCTGCGCAAGGCCGACTGGGCGGGGGTCGTGACCATGGCCGTGGGCCTCGCCAGCCTGGAAACCGTGCTGGAGGAGGGCAACAAGGACGATTGGTTGGGCTCGGCCTTCATCACTCGCCTTGCGGTGACCGCCGTCGTGGCCCTGGTGGCCTTCATCGTCATCGAGCTGGTGCGCAAGGAGCCGCTGCTGCACCTGCGCCTGCTCAAGCGGCGCAACTTCGGCCTGGCCACCGTCGCCAACTTCTTCTTCGGCGTGTCGATGTACGGCTGGGTCTATCTGGTGCCGCTCTATCTCGCGCGGAGCCAGGGCTACAACGCCCAGCAGATCGGCGGAGTGCTGATCTGGATCGGCCTGCCCCAACTGGCCATCATCCCGTTCATGCCCAAGCTGATGAAGCGGATGGATCCGCGGCTGTTGGTGATCGTCGGCTACATCCTCTTCATCGTCGGCAGCCTCCTGGCCATGAACCTGTCGGGCGACTTCTCCGGGCCGCAGTTCATCGGGTCCAGCCTGACGCGCGCCGTGGCCCAGTCCATGGTGATGACGCCCCTGTCGGTGCTGGCGGTGTCCGGCATCGAGCGCGAGTACGCCGGCTCGGCCTCGGCCCTGTTCAACATGCTGCGCAACCTCGGCGGCG
Source organism: Caulobacteraceae bacterium (assembly GCA_028291305.1). GTDB lineage: Bacteria > Pseudomonadota > Alphaproteobacteria > Caulobacterales > Caulobacteraceae > BOG-938. Next base: position 7,056 of record JAQGII010000155.1, on the reverse strand, counting down.
CGGTGGGCATCGCGGTGCTGCAGACCTTCCTGACCAAGCGCGAGCAGTTCCATTCGAACGTCCTGACCGGCCAGGTCTCGCTGCTGGGCCAGGCCACCCGCCATCGGCTGGATCAGCTGGCCGCCTATTTCATGGGCCACGGCGTCAGCGACGGCGCCTACGCCCGCCACGAAGCCGCCGTGGCCGTGGGTCGCGTCATCCGCCGGCAGGCGTCGGTGATGGCCTATGGCGACACCATCATCCTGCAGAGCGCCCTCCTGGGCCTGGCCCTGCTGGCGGTGCTGTTCCTCAAGAAACCGGCTCCCGGCGGCTCCGCCGGCGAAGCGCACTAGACCCTGGAGCAAACCATGGATCACATCATGCCCCCCCGCGCCAAAGGCCTGCTGGCCGCGCTGCTGGCCGCCAGCGCCGTAGCCGGCTGCGTCCAGGGCCCGGCCTTCACCGCCCCCGACCGCCCCTCCGCCGCCGGCTACACGGCCGCTCCCGCCACCGACTTCAAGGCCGGTTCGGACCCCGCCCAGCACCTCGCCTACGGTCAGGCCCCCAGCGCCGACTGGTGGACGGCGCTGGGCTCGCCCGAGCTCGACCGGGTCGTGCGGCTGGCCCTGGCCAACAACCAGTCCCTGGCCTCGGCCCGCGCCAACCTGGCGCGGGTGTCCGAGCAGGCGCGCGCTGTCCAGGGCTCGCTCTTCCCGCAGGTGGAAGGCAACGCCAGCCTGGCGCGCGAGGAATACGGAGCCAACTTCCTCGGGCCACAGGCCAGGACCTTCCCCGTCTTCTCCGCCGGCTCGGCAGGGGTGACGGTCAGCTACGACCTCGACCTGTTCGGCGGGCGCACGCGCTCCATCGAGCTGGCCAAGGCCCAGGTCGAGCAGCAGCGCCAGATGCTGGGCGCGGCGACCCTGGCGGTCACCGGCAATGTGGTGGTCCAATCCGTCCAGCTGGCCGCCGCCCGCTCGGAGATCGGCGTGGTCGAGGACATGCTGACCTCGGACCGCAAGACCCTGGACCTGGTGCGCCAGGCGCGGGCCGTCGGCGCGGTCAGCGACCTGGACGTGCTCTCCGCCCAGAACCAGCTCGACCACGACGAGACCATGCTGCCCCCCCTGCGCCAGCGGCTGAGCGCGGCGGAGGACGCCCTCGCGGTGCTGGTGGGCAAGCCGACCTCCGAATGGATGTCGCCGGCCTTCACCCTGGAGACCCTCGCCCTGCCCCTCGAGCTGCCGGTCACGGTGCCGTCCGAGCTGGTCGCCGGCCGTCCCGATATTCGCGCCGCCGAGGCCCAGCTGCACGCCGCCAGCGCTGCGGTGGGCGTGGCCACGGCCAACCTCTATCCGCACGTGACCCTGAGCGCGGCGATCGCCGAGGAAGGTCTGGTCGGCGGCGTCGCCGGCCCCGCAGGCAGCCTGGTCGGCGGCCTGGCCGGCCCGATCTTCGACGGCGGCGCCCTGCAGGCGCGCAAGCGGGCGGCGATCCAGGCCTACAACGGCGCCGCGGCCGACTACCGCCAGGTGGTGCTGGCGTCGTTCGCCCAGGTGGCCGACGCCCTGCACGCCCTGGACAACGACGCCAGCGGCCTGGCCGCCCAGCAGCGGGCCTTGGCCTCGGCCGAGGCGACCTTGGACCTCACTCGCGCCGGCTACGGCGCCGGCAGCGTGGGGATCGTGCAGATGCTCGACGCCCAGCGTCAGCGCGAGCAGGCCGCCCAGGGTCAGGTGCGCGCCCGCGCCCAGCGCTTCCAGGACACGGTGCGGCTGTTCCTGGCCATGGGCGGCGGGGTGTCGCGCAGCTAAGGCCGGCGGCTCACCCTATGGGGTCGCGGATCCGGGCAGCGACGAAGTCGATGAACGCCCGCACCCGCGGCGGCAGGTAGGACCGGGTGGGATAGGTGGCGTAGAGGTCCACGTCGTCGCAGGCGTAGGCGGGAAGGCATTCGACCAGCCGCCCGGCCTGCAGGTCCGCCCTGACATCCCAGTGGATCTTCATGCCGAGGCCCAGTCCCGCCAGAATCCACTGGTGCAGGACCTCGCCGCTGTTGGTGGTCAAACTGCCGCGCACGGGGAACAGCTGGCGCGCCCCGGCGATGGCGAAGGGCCAGCGATCGAATATCTCGTGGCCGCGGATCAGGCGGATGCAGTCGTGCTGGGCGAGGTCCGCGGGCGTCTCCAGAGGGGGGCTGCGGGCGAGGTGGTGTGGCGAGGCGCACAGCACGCGCCGGCTCGAGACCAGCCGGCGGGCGATGATGCTCGGATCGCTGGGGGCTTCCAGGCGCAGGGCCACGTCCAGGTGGTCGTCGATCACATCCTGGCCGGCGTCCGACAGCACCAGGTCGACCTGGATCTGGGGATAGAGCGCCAGGAAGTCGGCGATCATCGGCGCGATCTGGTTGCGGCCCATCTGGATCGGGGCCCCGATGCGCAGCCGCCCCCGCGCCAAGGCTCCACCGGCGCTGGCCTCGGCCTCGGCCTCGTCGACCTCGGCGAGGATGCGCAGCGCGCGTTCATAGAGCTGGCCGCCCTCCTCGGTGGGCGAAAAGCGGCGGGAATCCCGGTCGATCAGGCGCACTCCCAGGCGGGCCTCCAGGGCCGCGAGGCGACGGCTCATGGCGGGAGGCGAGCTGTTCAGGCGCCGCGCCGCCTCCGACAGGCTGCCCGCCGCCACCAGGCGGACGAACAGGCGCAGGTCGCTGATCTCGTCCATCAGGGCTCCGCGTATACCTTGTGGACCACTTCGCTCTTCCCTGAACCGGGGCCCTATTCCGGACGCACCGTCGCGCCGACGTAGCGGCGGATGCGGGCCTGATAGGACCGGGCGGCCTGGGCCATCATGGCCAGGTGCCTGTCGGTGACCTCGCCTACGATACGGCCCGGCACGCCGCGCACAATGGAATTGTCGGGTATCTGCATGCCCTCGGGCGCCAGGGCCTTGGCCGAGATCAGGCAGTTCCTGCCGATGCGCGCGCCGTTCAGCACCACCGCGCCGATGCCGATCAGGGATCCGGAGCCCACGGTGCAACCGTGCAGCATGACCAGATGGCCGACGGTGACGTTCTCCTCCAGCACCAGCGGGAAGCCCGGATCGGCGTGCAGCACGCTGTTGTCCTGCACATTGCTGCCTGCGCCGATGGTGATCGGCGCGTTGTCGCCGCGCAGCACCGCGCCGAACCAGACGCTCGCCTGCGGGCCCAGCCGCACATCGCCGATCAGGCAGGCGGTGGGAGCGACATAGGCGTCCGCGGCGATCTCGGGCGCCAGCCCCTCAAGCTCGATGCGCACGGCCCTAGCCCAGGGGCATGGCCAGCAGGATGCTGGCGGGACGGTTGGTGCGGTTCTCCAGGCGGCGCTTCTCCCCCGGGGCGAGGCGGCAGGAGTCCCACACCCCCAGCGTGACCGCGCCGTCGTCGGTGATCACGGTCACCGCGCCGTGCAGCACCACATAATGCTTCTCCACGGCCGACGCCTCGAGCGAGGTGTGGCCGCCGGGCAGCAGATGCGACAGCCCGAGCCACAGGGCGTCGCTGGGACCGGCCTCGCGCCCCTGCAGGCGCAGGCAGTGCATGCCGGTGTGGTTGGGGGGTTCGTAGATGGGGGCGTCGGCCAGGCGGGTCAGGTTCATGGTTTCAGCACCGTGCGGTCGCGCGAGCCCGACAGCACCGCCGCATAGGCGTCCTTGGCGTGCTCCAGGCTGTAGATGGCGTGGTCCAGCACCGGGAACGGGCGTAGGTCGCGCCGCTCGAAACCCGGCGCCAGGGCGTCGAGGATCTCCGCGCCGTCGCGCCCGTCCAGTCCCAGGGTGTCGACCCCCACGTAGGTGCGCTGGCCGCGGTAGAAGGAGAGGATGTCGAAGGGGACCGAGCGGTCGATGGTGGAGATGAAGATCTGCCGGCCCTTCAAGGCCATGGCTTCGTTGGCCTTGTCGAAATAGGGGCTGCCGACGGTGTTGAAGACGATGTCCGCGCCATGGCCGCCGCTCTCCTCGCGCACCACCTTGGCCAGGTCCTCCTCGGCCGCTCCGATCATCCGCACCGGACCGGAGGCGTGGCCGGCGTAGGGCTCCGCGGTGCGTTCGACGCCGAACACCCGAGCGCCGAGCATGGTGGCGATCTGGGTGGCCGCCTGGCCGACCTTGCCGTTGGCGCCCAGCACCAGGACGACATCGCCGGGCTTGGGCAGGCCTGCACGGCGCAGGCCTTCATAGGCGGTGATGAAGGGGACGCCCACGGCGCCGGCTTCCAGCAGGCTGACCGGACCGGGCTTCCTGCGCACCTGGGCGCGCTCGACCAGCAGATGGGTGGCGTGGGTGCCGTCGCGGCGGATGCCGAGTTCACCGCCCGAGCCCCAGACCTCCTGGCCCATCAGATCGGCGGGGCCGTCGACCACGACGCCCGCCCAATCGCGCCCCGGGGTGCGCGGCCAGACCGCGTGGGGCATGGCCCCCAGGGTTGCCTTGACGTCGGACGGGTTGACCCCGGCCGAGCGGATCTCGATCACCGCCTGGTCGGGGCCGGCCGCCGGCGGCTCGCTCGGCTCCAGCACCAGCTTGAGGGCGGCGATGTCGGCCGCCTTTTCGTAGACTCTCAAACGCGACATAGGTTCTTCCTTGCGAATGTGGGGCCGGTCAGGCGAGGCCGAGGGCGGCGCGGGCTTCGGTCGGGGTGGCGGGTGTGACGCCCAGCGACCGCAGAACCTCGCGGGCGGCGCGAACGAGTTCGCCGTTGGAGCGCACCAGCTCGCCCTTCGAGATGTAGACGGTGTCTTCCATGCCGACCCGCACGTTGCCGCCAAGCAGCCACGACTGGGCGACCATGGGCAGAGCGCTGCGGCCGATGCCGAAGCCGGTCCAGGTCGCGCCCTTGGGCAGCAGGCCCCGGGCATAGAGCAGGGTCTCGGGCGAGGCGTCGAAGCCGTAGCGCACCCCCATGACGATCGAATAGAGGCCTGGCCCCTCCAGGTCGCCGTCGGCGATCAGGCGGTGCGCCAGGTGGATGTCGCCGGAATCGAACAGCTCGACCTCCGGCAGGACCCCGGCGTGGCGGATCGCGCGGGCCATGATCGCGGTGTTGCGGCGGGTGTTGATGACCACCTGCTCGCCGGAGTTCATCGTGTTGAGGTCCAGGGTGGCGATATCGGGCTTCAGGATCGCGATGTGCTCGATCCGTTTCTCGGGCGCCAAGAGGGTGGTGCCGGGGCCCGCGATGCGGGGGTCCTCGTCGCTGGGCACGAAGCGGCCGCCGGGGCCGGTGGTCAGGTTGATCACCACCTCGCGGTTCTTGCGGCGCACCCGGTCCATCACCTCGCGGTAGTGGTCGATCTCCATGGACGGCCGGCCGGTCCGGGGATCGCGCACGTGGATATGGGCCACCGCCGCCCCCTCCTCGGCCGCCTCCAGCACCGCGTCGGCGACCTGTTCGGGCGTGACCGGCAGGTTGGGGTTCTGCTCCAGGGTGGTGATGTTGCCGGTGACGGCGCAGGTGATGATCGGCTTGGGCAGCATGGGACCGGCTCCTGCTAGAGGTGCCGCCCGCCGTCGACCTGGACCACCGATCCGGTCGTGAAGGCGAGGCTCGGGGCGCAGGCCAGCACGGCCTGCGCCACGTCGTGCGGCGAGGTCAGGCGGCGGAGGGGGGTCGCCGAGGCCTGCTTCTCGCTCCAGCTGCGGTCGCGGCCGGGCACGAAGTCGGTGTCCACCACGCCGGGCGAGACGGTCATCACGCGGATCGCCGGCGCCAGGGCCCGGGCCAGGGCCGCGCCCATCACGTCCATGCCGGCCTTGGAGGCGCAGTAGGCGATGCTCGACCCCACCGCGGTGGTCGAGGCGATCGAGGAGATGTTGACCACCAGGCCCTGGCCGCGGGCTTGCAGTTGGGGCGCGAAGGCCCGCACGGCGGCGAAGGCGCCGCGGCAGTTCACTGTCATCACCTGGTCAAACAGCTCGTCGGTCAGGGCGTCGAGGTCGCCGTGGGGGACGGGCCGGGTCATGCCTGCGGAGTTCACCAGGATATCCGCGCCGCCGAAGTCGGCCTTGATGGCCTCGGCCAGGCGCGCGAGGGAGGCGCTGTCCTCGACCGCGGCGGCGTAGGCGCCGTGGCCTGAGCCCGACAGGGTGCGGCGGATGACGTCGGCCTTGCCCGGATCGCGGCTGGCCACCACCGCGACGCGGGCGCCGGCTGCGGCCAGGAGCATGGCCGAGGCGGCGCCGATGCCGCCGGAGCCGCCGAGCACGACGGCGGCCTTGCCCGACAGGGGTTGGGAATTGGAGGTCATGGCAATGCTCACGGGTCTGGATCAGGGGATCGGAGGAATGGGGATGCGCATCTCGCCCGGCTCCAGCACGAAGTCGTACTGCAGGGTGTAGAATGCCCCTTCGACGTCCGGGGCGGGGGCGGGTCCGCCGTCGCGCCGAGCGTAGTGGCCGACGATGGAACGGATCACGCTGAAGGTGACGTCGGTGTCCAAGTGCTCGGCGTCGTCGGCGAAGATCTGGGTGATCAGAGTCTTGAAGCCCGGCTTGGTGATCATGAAGTGGATGTGCGCCGGCCGGTAGGGATGGCGCAGTTGCGCCCGCAGCAGGTCGCCGACCGGCCCGTCGGTGGGCACCGGGTAGCCCGCTGGACGCACCGAGCGGAAATGGTAGCGGCCCTCGGCGTCGGTGGTGAACAGGCCGCGCAGGTTCATCTCGGCCTGCTCGGGGTCCTGGTTCTCGTAGAGGCCGACCGGCGAGGCGTGCCACACGTCGACCTCGGCCCCGGCCACAGGTCGCCCGTTCATGTCGCGCACCACGCCGGAGACGAACAACGGCAGTCCGGGAGTGGGCGACTGCACGAGGTTGGCGCCGAGGTCGTAGTGCGGGGCGTTACGCCGCCAGAACGGCCCGAGCAGGGCCGCGGCGGTCTGGCCGCAGCCGACCGGATTGTTGAGCAGGCCCACCAGGGTGGAGATGCCGAGCACGTCGGCCGCCAGCACCACCTCGTTCTTCACGTCGCTGGTCGCCTGGCCGATCCCGACGAGGAAACGCATCCCGGCCTCGAACTCGTCCTCGGTGGGCCGCACCTCCCGC
>JAQGII010000473.1 GCA_028291305.1 Caulobacteraceae bacterium | reverse complement strand
GATATTCAAATTTCACGTGATAAATACTACACATTCTCCCTCTGGTTGATTAATATTTCAACGGAGTTACAAATTGCCGCAGGGAACTAATACTTGGAAGGGAACTTCGAATATTTTGCGATATCCGATCAGCGGCTAGTTTGGTCCCGCTAAGTTGGCAGGGGGCGCGAGGCGCTCAACGATCACGGCGGGGGAAACGACGGCCTCAGCGCCCGCGGCGCGCTTACTCCCCTGGGCGTTGCCGATGTCTTAGGTCCACATAGGCGCCGCCACAGTGCGGGCGCGGGCAACTGGGGGCCGCATCGTCCAACGCATGAGAAAGCGGCATGGCCCGGCATGGCGGTAAAGAACAAGGGCTGGCTCACGCGCGATGTTCCACCCGGGACCCGACATTCGCCAAAAGACAACGGCCGCTTCTTGACGCCGTGACGGCGCTCCCGCACCACGGGCCGCATGGCCAATGTCGACAGTCTTGACGGACCCCTCGCCCTCCCCGCCTCCGGCGGCGACCCGCGATCGCTCGTCATCCTTCTCCATGGATACGGCTCCAACGGCGACGATCTGATCGGTCTGGCCCCCTACTGGCGAGTTGCGCTGCCCAACACCCTCTTCATCGCCCCGAACGCGCCGCAAGCCTGCCCAGGCGCGCCTGGCGGCTACCAATGGTGGCCGCTGACCAGCCTGGCGCCGGAGGCGCGGGCTGCGGGAGTCCGCCAGTCCGCCGCGGCCCTGAACGCCTTCATAGACGACCAGCTCAAGCGTTACGGTCTGGCGCAAGACAGGCTGGCCCTCGTCGGGTTCAGTCAGGGCGCCATGGCGGCGCTGCACGTCGGTCCCCGTCGGGAACGCCCCCTGGCGGGAATTGTCGGCTATTCCGGAATGCTCGCGGACCCCGCCGCCCTGATGGCCGAGGTGCGGACGAAACCGCCGGTGCTGCTCGTCCATGGCGAAGCCGATGCAACGATTCCGATCGTTGCGCTCCACGAAGCAAAGGCAGCCCTCGACGCGCTCGGCTTTGGGATTGCCACGCACGTTTCAGCGGGCCTGGGCCACAGTATTGACGAGGCCGGCTTGCGTCTGGGGGCGCAGTTCCTCTCCGAAGTCCTTCCATAGGAGCGTTCGGATCGGAGCCGCAGCAGCCGCTCAGAAATCCGGTTGTCGAACAACGCTAGAGCACGTCAGGCGAAAGTGGATACCGGCATCACCGCCCGACGTGCTCTAACGCTATGATTTAGATCCTTTTTATCCGGTTCAAATGATTCCATTTGAACCGGAAAGGCTCTAGCCGTGGCTGTCCGCTGGCTTCGACGTCGCAGGGGTGGCCGGGGCCGGCGCCTTCGGCAGCTTGTCCAGCGCGGCCTTGCACACGGGGGTCACCTTGGTCGGATTCTGATCCAGGCATGTGCGCCCTGCGCGGCCGGTTTGGCCGCCACAGATCGCCTGCATGTCGCCCGCGCAGACCTTGGTGACCTCGGCGCGAACGGCGAGTTGTTCCGGCGTCTCGGGGCCATGCTGCGCATCCTGTGCATAAGCCAGGCCAGAACCGCCGAGGGCCGCGAGCAACACCAGCATACCGATCTTCATTCGGATATCCTTCATTTCGAGTTGGGGCGTCGAACTCACCGCCGCCCGGCGGTTGAACTTCCCCCGGGGCGGGGCCATGCCGCGTTTCAAAAGCTGAACCTGACACCGGCGGTGAAATAGCGGCCCTTCGTGTCGCCAACCGCTGGGCTTGTCTGGCCGGGCTGGGCCGTGACGAGCGGGGAGATTTGCGGGGCCTGGTTGAAGACGTTGTTGACTGACATGAAGGCCTGCAGGTTGTGGCCGTCCGTCTTGAAGCGATAACTCAGGCCCAGGTCGTGGGTGACCACGGCCGGAAGGACATCGTCGGCGAAGATCTGGCCCAGCGCGCCTGTGCCTCGATGGTGGGGACCCGAATAGGTCGTCTGCCAGGAGGCCTTGAACGACCCCAGTTCATAGCCGAACGTGGCCGTGAACCGTGTGGTCGCGACCCCGTTGCCGGCCGCGTTCGTCGGGATCGCGCCCGGGTTTGTGATGATGACCTGGTCTGGCGCGTAATTGACGATCATCCGCGTATCGATGCGGCCGGGCAGGCCCTGGCGAACCTGCGCCAGGTCGAACCGGTAGCTCGCCTCCAGATCGACCCCCCGGTTGTACTGCTTCGAGAGATTGATGCTTTCGGTGAGGATCAGGGTCGGGAAGTTCGCCGGCGAGGTGTTGCTGAACGGCAGCGGCCGCACGATGGCCAGGCACTGTGAAGAGGTCCCGCCCGAGCCCTCGCAGTTGGCCAGCGCCGTTGTAGGGCTGCCCCCAAGTCCCGTAGTGGTGCTCACCACGTTGGTGATGTTGATGTCATAGTAATCGAGGGAGAGCCGGAACCCGGAGAACCAGGAAGGCGAATAGATCACCCCTGCGGTAAGGGTGTCGGCCACCTCGGGTTTCAGATTGGGGTTGCCGACGGCCTCGCTCATGACAGTCCCGGTCTGGCCGGTGTGCGGGTCGGTGATGGTCGTCGTGCCGAAGGTCGGCGACTGGAACAGCTCGTACAGGTTCGGAGCGCGGATGTCGTGCGACTGCGTGGCCCGGAAGCGCAGGTCCGAGACCGGTTGGTAGTTCAAGCCGACCTTCCAGGTCTGCGCCGATCCCGTGACGCTATAGTCGGTGTAGCGAACGGCGGCGTCCAAATCCAAACTCCGTGCGAACGGTCTGTCCTTGAGCAGAGGAACCAAGGTTTCGAGGCTGACCTCCCACACTGACTCCTCCCCATGCTGCGGAGCGACGGTGCCGTACAGGAACGGGTTGGTGGGGGTCGAGCTTCCCGAGCCGATACCCGTGGAGGTCCAGGTGGTCCGCAGACCGGTGAGGGTGGGCGGAATGGTCGGATTGGCGTTGGTGGTCTCGTCCAGGCGCAAGCTGCGCCATTCGACGTTGGACGCGAGGGACACCGGCCCGGCCCAGTTGTCGAACGCGGAACCGGAGATGGTCGCCGACACGTCATCCATCTGGTTGCGGGCCTGCCAGGACGTGTTCTGGAAGATATAGCTCAGCGCCGCGGGCGACTCATTGCCGACACCGAAGATATTGAGAGGGACGCAGCCAGGATAAAGAGAGGCATAGGCGGTGGTGCTGACGTTGCAGACGATGCTGCCGCTGGGGGTCTTCACCGCATCCAAGGCGGCGTAGAGGTGCGACGTGTTGATGTTGTCGACGCTGACGGAGTGAGTCAGGCCCTCGCCGTGGGCGTAGTAGATGTCCCACGAAAAGGCGTCCTTTAGGAACTTGCCCTGCAAGCCGGCGGAAGCGGTGATGTCCTGCGTGTTCTGCTTCACCTGTCCGTCAAGGGCGAGGTTCTGCAGGAGCGAGCTCATGCTGAAACTGCCGTTGGGTCCGACGATCGCCTGGACGCTGGCCGGAAGATAGGCGTTGTTGCCGTAGACTGTAGTATTCACGACATTCGAAGAGGACGTGAAGCTGGTCTGTGACCAGCCGGCGCTGACCTGGACATAGGCCGACATGCTATGATCAAGGTCGTAGTCGAAGCGGCCGAAGAGCTGATCCGTCTGCACCGGCTTGAGCATCTGCATGCCGTAGTAAGAGGCGCCATCGCCGCCGATCTGGAGATTCGAGGATCCCGTGGCAACGCCGGGGGTGAAGGGCGCCAGGGTCCCGCCGCCGACGAATTGCTGGCCTTTCAGCGGCCCGCTGGTGATGTACCCGCCGTAGGTCGTGGCCGCCAGCCGCAGGTTGTTGTTCAAGGTGTAGGGATTGGAGGCGGTACCCGTGCCGGTATAGCCCGGATCAGAGGCGGTATAGCTGCGGTCGGCCTGATTGAGGCCGGCTTGCGACGAGTGCTCGTAACTGAAAAGGACATGGCCCGCGCCGAACGCCGGGGCGCCGGCGGCGAAGCCAACGCGCGATGAGGGGGCGTCGCCGTAGGTCGAAACCCCACTCTGGGCGACTCCTTTGAACCCCGTGAACTTGGTATCGAGGATAAAGTTGACCACGCCGCCGACGGCGTCCGAGCCATAGATGGCCGAGGCGCCGCCGGTGACCACTTCCACCCTCTGCATCAACAGTTGGGGTAGGGTGTTGGTGTCGACCGTGCCGTTATAGCTCGTCGGCGGAACCCGTCTCCCGTTCATCAGCACCAAGGTGCGGCTAGGCCCGAGCCCGCGCAGGTTGAGGAAGTTCCCGTTCACCCCCGTGGTGCTGTTACTATTGCTGTTTTGCGTAATCGAGCCGGAGAACTCCGGCAGCTTGTTCAAGGCGTCGGAGAGGGAGGACGGCGTGGTCTGCTGGAGGTCGGCGACCGGGGCGACGGTGACCGGCGTCGGGGCTGCGTAGCCGTCGCGGATGATGCGACTTCCGGTCACTGTC
>JAQGII010000467.1 GCA_028291305.1 Caulobacteraceae bacterium | reverse complement strand
TCCGAATCTGTCACTGGTGTTTGTCCTGCCGGTGATCGTCGCTGCGCTCAACTTCGGCTGGGGCCCCGCGCTCCTTTCCGCCGTCCTCAGCGTCGGCGTGGTCGATTTCCTGTTCGTCGAACCGCGCATGTCGTTTCGCGTCGCCAGTCCGACCGACCTCTGGTCGCTGGGGCTGCTGCTGGTCGTCGCCGCGATCGCCAGCACGGTAGGGTCGCAGTCCCGCGGTCGGGCCGTCGCGGCACGCAGAGCCGCTGAACAGGCCGAAGCCCTTCATACGCTCGCCCATGCCGTGATCACCTCTGAACCGCACGTCGTCCTGGTTAGGATGGCGGCCACTGCTCTGGGCAACATCTTCAACGCCCCCGCCGTCATCCTGGCTGAGCAGGCGGGAAAGCTGAGGCCGGCCGCGGCCAGCGGCGGCGCCGAGTTGACCGCTGCGGACATGGAGGCGGCTCACTGGGCGCTGGCGAACCACAAGCCGACGCGCGCGGAGACATATCCGTTCGATCAATCCGAGTTCGATTTCTGGCCTGTGCAGTCGTCGGCCAACCAGCGCCTCGTCCTCGGGGTCAAGCTCACCGGCCGCGCCGAAGGTCGCCCGGATGTGCCGGATCGCCACGTCGAGCTTGTCGCGGGCTATCTCACGGCCCGAGGGGCCGAAGCCTAGGCGCGACGAGCGCGCTGGAGATCAGGCCATCACATGCGGAAGACGCCGAAGCGCGGCGTCCGGGGGATGGGGGCGTTGAGCGCGGCCGAGATGGCCAGGCCCAGCACGTCGCGGGTCTGGGCGGGATCGATGATGCCGTCGTCCCACAGGCGGGCGGTGGCGTGGTAGGGGCTGCCCTCGGCCTCGAACCGGTCGCGGACGGGCGCCTTGAACGCGGCCTCCTCGTCCGGCGTCCACTGCCCGCCCTTGGCCTCGATCGACTCGCGCTTCACCGTGGCCAGCACGCTGGCGGCCTGCTCGCCGCCCATCACGCTGATGCGGCTGTTGGGCCAGGTGAACAGGAAGCGGGGGCTGTAGGCCCGCCCGGCCATGCCGTAGTTGCCGGCGCCGAACGAGCCGCCGATCAGGACGGTGAACTTGGGCACACTGGCGGTGGCCACCGCCATGACCAGCTTGGCCCCGTCCTTGGCGATGCCGCCGGCCTCGTACTTGCCGCCGACCATGAAGCCCGAGATGTTCTGCAGGAACACCAGCGGGATGCGCCGCTGGCAGGCCAGCTCGATGAAGTGGGCGCCCTTCAGGGCGCTTTCGGAGAACAGCACCCCGTTGTTGGCCAGGACGGCCACCGGCTGGCCCCAGATGCGGGCGAAACCTGTCACCAGGGTCGGGCCGTAGAGCGCCTTAAATTCGTCGAACTGCGACCCGTCGACGATCCGCGCGATCACCTCGTGCACGTCGTAGGGCGCACGCACGTCCGGCGGGACGATGCCGTAGAGCTCGGCCGGGTCGTAGGCGGGCGGGACCGGATCGGCCAGCTCGATATCCACCGCCTTGCTGTGGTTCAGGCGCCCGACGATGGAGCGCACGATCTCCAGCGCGTGCTCGTCGCTGGCGGCGACGTGGTCGACCAGGCCACTGCGGCGCGCATGCATGTCGGCGCCGCCGAGGTCCTCGGCCGAGATGATCTCTCCGGTGGCGGCCTTCACCAGCGGCGGGCCGGCCAGGAAGATGGTCCCCTGCCCGCGCACAATGACGGTCTCGTCGCTCATCGCCGGGACGTAAGCCCCGCCCGCGGTGCTCGACCCCATGACGCAGGCGATCTGCGGAATGCCCTGGGCCGACATGTTGGCCTGGTTGAAGAAGATGCGGCCGAAGTGGTCGCGGTCGGGGAAGACCTCGGCCTGGTAGGGCAGGTTGGCGCCGCCGGAATCCACGAGATAGAGGCAGGGCAGTCGGTTCTCCATGGCGATCTCCTGCGCCCGCAGGTGCTTCTTGACCGTCATCGGGAAGTAGGCCCCGCCCTTGGTGGTGGAGTCGTTGGCCAGGATCATCACCTCCCGCCCCATCACCCGGCCGATGCCGCCGATGGCCCCGGCGCCGGGCGCCTCGCCGTCGTACATGCCGTGCGCCGCCAGGGCGCCGATCTCCAGGAACGGGGAGCCGACGTCCAGCAGCCGCTCGACCCGTTGGCGGGGCAGCAGCTTGCCCCGCGCCACATGCCGCTCGCGCGCCGCTTCGGAGCCGCCCAGCGCCGCCTGGGCGACCTTGGCGCGCAACTCGTCCACCAGGGCGCGATTGTACGCGCTGTTGCTCTTGAAGGCGTCGGAACCCGTGTCGATCGCGCTGTCCAGCCGCCTCATACGCCGATCAGCTCCCGGCCGATCAGGAAGCGTCTGATCTCGTTGGTGCCCGCGCCGATGTCGTAGAGCTTGGCGTCGCGTAGATACCGCTCCACCGGATATTCCTTCAGATAGCCGGCGCCGCCGAGCGCCTGGATCGCCTCCAGCGAGGTCTTCACCGCGTTCTCGCTGGCCAGCAGGATGGCCCCGGCCGCGTCGAAGCGCGTCGTCCGGCCGGCGTCGCAGGCCCGCGCTACCGCATAGACGTAGGCGCGGGCGGAATTGAGGGCGAGGTACATGTCGGCCACCTTGGCCTGGATCAGCTGGAAGCCGCCGATCGGCTGGCCGAACTGCCTACGCTCGCGCACATAGGGTAGCACCACGTCCAGACAGGCCTGCATGATGCCCAGGGGGCCCGCCGACAGCACCGCCCGCTCGTAGTCGAGCCCGCTCATCAGCACGCGGGCGCCGCCGCCCGCTTCGCCCATCACATTCTCGGCCGGGACCTCGCAGCCCTCGAACACCAGCTCCCCGGTGTCGGACCCGCGCATGCCCATCTTGTCCAGCTTCTGGGCGCAGCGGTAGCCGGCGAAGCCGCGCTCGACGATGAAGGCGGTGACGCCCCGGGACCCGGCCTCCGGGTCGGTCTTGGCGTAGACCACCAGGACATCGGCCTCCGGCGCGTTGGTGATCCAGAACTTGGTCCCGTTGAGGACGTAGACATCGCCTTTCCTGTCCGCGCGCAGGCGCATCGACATCACGTCCGACCCCGCCCCCGCCTCGCTCATGGCCAGGGCGCCGACGTGCTCGCCGGAGATCAGCTTGGGCAGGTAGCGGCGCTTCTGCTCGTCGGAGCCCCAACGGCGGATCTGGTTGACGCACAGGTTGGAGTGGGCCCCATAGCTCAGGCCGATGGAGGCCGAGGCGCGCGACACCTCCTCCATCGCCACCACATGCTCCAGGTAGCCGAGGCCGAGGCCGCCCCATTTCTCCTCGACGGTGATACCGTGCAGGCCGAGCTCACCCATCTGCGGCCACAGCTCGCGGGGGAAGTGGTTGCTGGCGTCGATCTCGGCCGCGCGCGGGGCGATGCGCTCGGCGGCGAAGCGCGCCGTGGTCTCGCGGATCGCGTCGGCGTTCTCGCCCAACATGAAATCCAGGGACGGCGCGGCCTGCGACATAGGCGAGACTTTCTGCTGTTTCCTCAGGCCCACCCTAGTCCCGATACGGACGCTGGAAAAATTGAAAGACTCCAGGTGCGTCTCCAAGGTCCGCGCGGAAGAGGACGCAGGCAAGCGCCCTTGCCGACATCAGTCGGCGCGTTCGCCGTCGATCAGCGTGACCAGCGACTGCCGCGCGCGATTGACCCGACTCTTGAATGTGCCGATCGAGCACCGGCAGATCTCAGCGGCCTCCTTGTAGGAACACCCCGCCGCCATCAGTCCCAGCACCTCGCGTGAGAGCGGCGACAGCCGCTCCAGGGCTCGGAAAGTTTCGCTGCAGCGCACAGTCAGCTCTTGGCTTTCAGGGACGGCCAACCGCGCCGCCAACCTGCCGCCGACGTCCTCCACATGCCGTTCACGGCGGACCCAGCTCAGGAATTCATTCTTGAGAATCCGGAACAACCACGCCCGGGGATTGGTGTCGTCACGGAAGGAGTCGCGATATCGCCACGCCCGCAGCAGCGTTTCCTGGACAAGATCGTCGGCTTCCGACGTCGATCCGAGCAGCATTATCGCATAGACTCGAAGACTTGGCGAGAATGCATGCAGGTTCTCAAGGAATATCGAATTTTCAGCTCCGGAATATTCCGACTCTTTATTGCAAATTTGGCGGTTCATCGTCGTCAACCGACGCCCAAATTTGTGAGACTGATGTCTTACCCGCATGACTACGCTTCACTCTCACGGCAAAGACGGCTTATCAATGCCTAATCACGCTGGAACTACATTTCCATGGTATAGTTTTGTGAAAATCCCGATTTTCAAGACACGCAGTCGGCCATCTCGGCCATCCACGCCATCTCCGGCCAAGCTACTAAAGCGTGGGCTATGGTTAAGTTGGGATCGCTGTCAAATTTCGCGGACGTCGGCGCTGCGTTTTACGTCACAGATCGGTATGATCTATAACAAATGATAAGCAGCCTACCTTCAACCAGAACAACAACCCCATCTTAATACC